>JBDTWU010000350.1:0-5876 GCA_040006535.1 bacterium
AGTTTCTCTATAAGGTTATTGAAAAATTACAAGTTTCATTATCTTCAATATCTTTATTTATTTTCGACCTGAATATTTTTTGAAAAGAAGAATTGTTTATTCGTGCTTCAAAAGTTTATAGAATTCAACCATAAATTAATTAAAGAAAAATAATTCTGAGAGTGTAAAAAAAAATCCCGGATCTCCCGGGATTTTTTTGCTCGACAGGCAGGACTTGAACCTGCAACCCTTCGGTTAACAGCCGAATGCTCCACCATTGAGCTACTGTCGAATTAATAGTAAATATAATCTTATTGATTTTTTTAATCAATGTGATAAGTTATAAATTTTAATTTATTAATAAGACATAGAAATATAAATGGCGACAATTATTGGATTGAAATACAAAATCCAATGTGGTAAATTCTAATTAATATACGGCGGGTATAGCTCAGTCGGTAGAGCGTCAGATTGTGGCTCTGAATGTCGCGGGTTCGAGCCCCGTTACTCGCCCTATAAAATTCAAATCTAATTATTTAAATTACTCTTCTACTTTTTTCGCGTGATATCAACTTCCATCTGGTTTAATCAATCTTCTATATTCTAAATTGTAATTACCCGTCTGGTATACTGTAATTTCAATTTCTTTCCTTGAATTAAATCCATTAAATAAGTAAGTTTAAACCACATTAATTATATGAATTCCACGACGAAGAAAATTAAGAACAATGATATCAAGCCATCAAATTCGGTCATTCAGAATGAGGAAATTGTTGAGGAGAATGAATTTGATATTGAAAATACTGAAGAAGCAGAGCAGGTATCTGAAGAGGAGTTAAAAAAACGGAAGGAAGATTTCGATGCGGAAGCTATGCCTCACATGAATTTACTCCATAATTATGCCTACAAGATCACGGGCAACCAGCTTGATGCAGATGATCTTTTACAGGAAACTTATCTCAGAGCATTCAGATTTTTTAATAAATTTGAACGAGGAACTAATTGTAAAGCATGGCTGTTCCGAATAATGAAAAATTTGTTCATTAACAAATACAGAAAGAATCAAAAAGAACCTGGCAAAGTTGATTATGACGAAATTGAAAACTTCTTTGATAACATACGATCAGATAAAATTGACAGTACAGATCTGCAGGAAAAAGTTTTTTCAAATCTTCTTGATGATGATTTAACAAATGCATTAAATTCCTTACAGGACGACTTTAAAACAGTAGTTATTTTATGCGACCTTGAAGGATTGAGTTATGAAGAAATTGCTGACTTTGTTCAATGTCCAATTGGAACCGTAAGAAGCAGGCTGCACCGTGGAAGAAAAATGCTGCAGCAGAAATTATATGATTATGCTAAGACTAGAGGATATGATGTTGAAAATAATTTAATAAAATAATTCCCTAATTAACTTTTTCATTATTTAACTTTTTACAAACTAAGATCTGATGTCCGAATCAAACCCTACCAACCCGGAAAAGTCTATGGATAATTCCGGATCCAATTCTAATGCAAATTTAGATTATCTTTTAATATCAGCATACATAGACGGTGAGATTAAATCTGAAGAGGAGGAACAGAGAATTAAAAAATTAATTAATTCCGACAGCAATTATTATAACCGGTACATTTTTGAAAAGCTCACTAAGGACACCTTCCATAAAAGATTCTCAAAGATAGATACTCCCATATATATTTATAAAAACATTGGAAAAGCATTAGATGAATATATTCAAAAATCTACCGTTTCTAAAAAGTCAGTTACTTCCGACGTTCGAATCTATTCAGAACATTTAAAAAGTCAAAAATCGAACCTCAAAAGAAATTTAATTTATTCCTCATTTGCCTTCATTTTACTGATAGCAGTAGCATTTCTTTTTAATAACATTCTGAAAACAAATCCGGATCTCAGGGATAATGATCTGTCTTCAGTATCAAGAAATGTATTTGATAAATTACAATCAGGTCAGGTAAAGCTTGAATATCAATCCAATAATGCTAAAACTTTATCAGATTCTATGAATAAAAATCTTGATTTTAAAGTTTTTATACCCGATGTAAAAGATGCGGTACTTATGGGAGGTGTTTGTAATGAAATTAATGGCCAGAAAGTTGCTCATATTGTTCATAAAAAAGGTGACACTTTAATATATACACTGCAGGCTAACCTGAAAGAACTAATGTTTAATAAGGATAAAATAATATTATGTGATGAATTTAAGGAAAATATTTCCGAAGGAAAAAATTGGTTCCCCTGCCTTAAAGATAAAAACAGATCTACAGTAATTTGGGTAAAAGGAAATGTAGTGTGTTCGACAGTAGCAGCAATGGATTATAAGGATATTGCTGTTATCTTAACTAATTATAAATAAATTATTTTATACTATATGATTCTCAAAGGATTAAGCAACATATTTATTTTATTTTTTTCAATTATATTGTTTTCCGCTTGTAATAAAGATCAGATCGATCAGAAAAGTTCGGATAAAATGAATGAAAAGAAAGAAGCATTATCGGATAAAAAAAGTACTGAGAATAAAGAGGTAAGCAACAAAACTTCCGACGATATTAAATTATATAAAGTAGAAAAAGTTGAAAAGCTGAGTGGTAAGAAATCAGCTCCTAATTTTACATGGAGTGAGAACGGAAAGGAAATGTCACTCAAAGATCTCAAAGGAAATGTAGTAGTCGTTAACTTATGGGCGACATGGTGCGGCCCCTGCATAAAAGAAATGCCTGATCTTTCGAAACTTTCGGATGAATTAAAAGATAAAAATTTCAAAATGCTTGGTTTAAATGTGTTTCAACAAGATGGTTCAAAAAAGGTCGGGGATTTCCTAAAGACTAACCCTGTATCCTATACTATTCTTGACGGAAATCAGGAGCTCGTTGATGCGTTCAGTGAAGCCAACGGAGCTAACATTGAAGCTGTTCCAACCACATTCGTGATTGATAAAGACGGAAAGATCGTTGAAACAATAATAGGCGGCAGAGACAAGGATTCTTTTTTAAAGATACTCAATAAATATATTAATTAAACTTAATCATAAGTTTCTGTTTCTGACTCAAGGAGGATTTTCTCCTTGGGTTTTTTCATTTTTATAAAACCATTCATTGCTTAACAATTCCAAAAATATTGCTATACTCGGATCAACAGGTTCAATAGGAACCAACTCGTTGGAAGTAATTGATAATTTAATCAGACTAGGTTTTCCGATCAATATAAAATATCTGACTACAAATACAAGGATCGACGAACTTGCTAAACAGATAACTAAATATTCCCCCTCAGGTGTAGTAATACAGGATCATAAAGCATGCAGGATATTTAAATCCAGATATAAATTCAAAGGTGTTGAGGTTCTCTCAGGCAGAGAAGGATTAATGGAAATTGTCTCAAGTAGTGGGTTTAATTTTCTTATAAATTCTTTAGTTGGTTTCTCAGGACTAGAGCCTACAATTCAGGCAATAAAATCCGGCAAGGATGTTGCTCTTGCAAATAAAGAAACTTTAGTGGTCGCTGGCCAATTAATAACAAAACTTTTACAAAAGACTAAAACTAAACTTTTACCTATTGACAGTGAACACTCTGCAATTTTACAGTGCTTGTCGGGCGAAAAGAAAAATTCGGTTTCAAAGCTTATATTAACAGCATCCGGCGGACCATTCTTAAATAAATCTATTAATGAAATTAAAAATTCATCTGTTGAAGAAGCTCTTGCACATCCGAACTGGAAAATGGGAAACAAGATAACAATAGATTCGGCAACTATGATGAATAAGGGACTGGAAGTTATTGAAGCAAAGTGGTTGTTTGCAATGGATATGAAAAAAATTGAAGTGTTAATTCATCCTCAGTCAATTATACATTCAATGGTTGAATTTATTGATGGTTCTGTAAAAGCACAGCTTGGAATTCCCGATATGAAAATTCCAATACAGTATGCTCTTACTTTTCCCGCAAGAATTGATTCTGATTATTCCAGAATTAATTTCCAAAAATTAAGAACATTAACATTTGAACAACCTGATTTTAAGAAGTTCAAATGTCTTAAAATTGCTTATGATGTTATTGATAAAGGTGGCATGTATCCGGCTGTAATGAATGCAGCTAATGAAATGGCAGTGGAATTATTTTTGAAAAAGAAAATTAAATTTTTTCAGATTACTGAAATTATTGAAAGAGCGCTTGATGAATATGTAAATAACAATGAGTTTTCATTAGAAAACCTTTTGCAGATTGATACGTCTACACGGAATAAGATCATCAAAGACCACATTTAAATTACTTCAGAATAGTTTTATTTTTAACTTCTAAATTTTATTTAATAACTTTAAATTATTATAATTACACTAACCTAATAAAATGGAATTATTTAACACCATATTTTACTTTTTAATTGTCATTGGAATCCTTGTTTTTATTCATGAATTCGGACATTTTATTGCGGCACGTTTGACCGGTATGAGAGCAGAGGTGTTTGCCCTGGGAATCGGATACCGTTTATTCGGATATAATAAGATTAATGGTTTCACTTTTGGAAAATTAAGCAATGAGGTGGAATTGGGAGAGAACACTGATTACCGGATTTGCGCATTTCCAATTGGAGGATACGTTAAGGTATCAGGCATGATTGATGAAAGTATGGATAAAGAATTTATCAATAAAGAACCAATGCCGTGGGAGTACAGAGCCAAGCCCGTCTGGAAAAGAATGGTTGTAATTACAGCCGGTGTTATAATGAACTTCCTTCTTGCTTTTTTAATTTTTTACACACTTACATTAGTAAAAGGCAAAACCATTACAGATACCACAACAATAGGTTACATAGCCCAAAGCTCACCTGCTTTAAGCTCCGAATTAAGACGCGGGGATAAAATTATTTCTATTAATAACATACCGGTTGAATCCTGGGATGAAGTTCAATCAAAGCTTTACTTTGAGAACTTAGGAGAATCTCTTTCATTTACTGTAAATCGTGAAGGAAAGAATTTTGTGGTGACGATACCGAAGGACAAGGTTGGGGATCTGACCGAAAAAAATTTTGGAATATATCCGGAAGGAATTGTTCCTGAAATAACAGATGTTTTGACTGGAAAACCCGCACAGACATGTGGGCTTGCCAAAGGTGATATAATCACTTCAGTTAATGATGTAAGAGTTATAAATTCACAACAGCTTACAGATCTCATAAGGCAAAATTCAAACAGCCCGATGGAGATCAAATGGCTCCGCAATTCAAATGAGATGAGCTGCACTGTTACTACTTCTGCTGATTCAACAATCGGTGTAATGATAGGTGCAAAATATACAGGACCTGTAAAAGATATAAAATATAATGTTATATCGGCTATTTCAAAAGCCGCTTACGATATGTATCACTATGGCATAGAATTATTCTTTAAAACGATTGCAAAGATTATTAAAGGAGATGTTCCATTTAAAAAAGCAATTGGCGGTCCGGTAAAAATTGCTCAGGCATCTGCTCAATCAGCTGAAGGGGGAATTTTTACATTTCTCGGATTCTTAGCCCTGCTTTCTATTTCCCTGGCAGTAATTAATATCCTTCCCTTCCCTGCACTTGACGGTGGACATTTCATGATGCTGATTTACGAAGGAATAGTACGGAAGCCGGTTCCGTATAAGGTTCAGGTGATTTTACAGAATGTCGGTTTTGCATTATTGCTGGCATTTATGATATTTGTTGTTTACAATGATATAATCTCAATAAAATAATTATATTCTTATCTTGAAATCAGTTATGTAAAGCAATATATTTGAAATGAATTTTCAGCTGATCTAAACATCGGAAGGGTGGGTGAGTGGCTGAAACCAACGGTTTGCTAAACCGTCGTACGGGTTAAACTGTACCGAGAGTTCGAATCTCTCC
>JBDTWU010000351.1:0-3112 GCA_040006535.1 bacterium
ACACCCCGCACTACCACCGGCAGTTGCTCCGCTACCCGCCTGTGAAACATTTGATTTCTCTTTAACAAGCCCAGCCTGGAAAAGTTTTGTCCGGACAGAGTGAATTTATTAGAATTTTGTGAACTATTACCGCTGCGATGAGGGTTATAGAAATACTTCGTATTTGAATTGTCTTGATTAAGCTTCATATTAAAAATATTTTTAATCGAATTAAAAAAGAATTTTGAGATTAACGAAATTTGTAATTGTCTTTTTATCGTTTGCCTTTCTTATTGTTTACCAGACAGGATGTAATTACCTCACACACAGAACTTTATCCGTCGATTATTCCTACGATTCCACAAAAAGTGATCAGGATCCAAACTACAATGTTTCACTTGACTTCAATTATCAGGATTTTACTTCTTATCTGTATATGGGCAACCGTGTTGAAAACTTTACTGCGTATTTTAATACATTTTTCAGATCGAAAGAGGATTTCAATGATGCCTATGATGAATACAGGGCATCCCTTATTTCATTTTATAACAGGCGTCTTGATTCGCTTGGAATTACCCCGGCAATCTCCGGCTCAGTAAAAGAGAAACTGGATAAAGCGATCGAAAGAAGCTCGAAGATAATTCAGTTTCATAAGAACAGCAAATTTATTGATGATGCGGTTCTTATCATAGGAAAATCATATTTCTATGAAACGGATTATTATAAGGCTGAAAGAACTTTTAAGGAATTTCTCTCAAAATTTTCCAGCAGCCTGCTTGCGGATGAAGCAATATTATTTCTGGGCAGAACAAAAGTAAAGCTTGGAAAGAATGATGAAGGAATTAATATATTCAAAGATCTTGTAGAGAGATCTGAAGATAATGAGGTACGTTCTCAAGCTGCACATGATCTTGGAATTCTTGCCTACAACAGCGGCAACTTTGCTGAAGCAGTAAATTTTTTCAAAGCTTCTATTGATTTTTCAAGAAATAAGGAAGTAAAAGCTGAAGGTCAGTTTATACTGGCAAAAATTCTTTCAGTTTACAAACCCGAGCTTTCTGCTCCGGAATATGAAAAGGTTCTTAACTATACATCGGATTATGATCTTCTTTTCTATGCAAGATTGAATCATGCCAAAGGACTTATCAGCAATAAAAATTACGGGAATGCAAATGAAGAGCTCATTGATTTAAGAAAAAAATACAGAGATGAAGCTTTATTTACACAACTTGTTGATCTCGAGACTGCAAATAACCTATATGAGCAGAAAAAATATAAAGAGGCTCTTGATAAATATTACGAGGTTATTGTAAAGTATGCAAATACTCCGGCTGCTTCGGATGCATATTATCATTTAGCAAAGCATGAAGAAGAAATTAATAAAAATTACCTCAATGCATTTGTAAATTATAAGAAAGCGGTGCAGGAGGATGCTGCTTCGGATTATTTTAAAGAAAGCTCAGCTAAATCATCAACATTCGAAAAATATTTTACTCTGCTTGATGAAGTGGGAGATTCCAGTAAGCTTAAGATTCCTGAAAACAATGCTGAAGTAGAAAAATTCAGAAGAAAATATAACGAAGAAAAAGGCATTGAACAGCAGATCGAAGATAAAAACAAAGGTACGGATAAAGGCAGGGATAATAATGGAAAAAATGAGGATGAAAAGGGAAATGGTAAAGGTAAACCCGGCGGATATAAAAATATTGAAATTAAAATTGCGGGGGACTCTACTGAAGGAGAATTAAAAAAACCAAAAATAGAACCTGAACGACTGCCAAAGGAAATTCTTAAGCAAAAGGGACAGAATCGAAAGGGTTTCGATAAGGATTCTCTGAAAGCGATTGAAAATGATTCTTTAGTACATGAACCGAACGACTCTTTGAAAATGGTTCAGGATTCTCTGGAATCTAAAGCGAAGGATGATAAGGTATTCAATGCTTATTATGAGATTGCTGAAATATTTATTTACAATCTCAACCAGCAGGATTCCGCTGAGCATTATTTAAAAATACTTCTTGCAAAGTTTTCCGAATCGGACAGACAGGCAAAGCTATTATATACTCTAGGAAATTTTTATAAAAATAACGGTAAGAAAGCTGGGGCAGATGAAACATTTAAAAAAATAATTTCAAATTATCCCAATACTGTTTATGCAAATGAATCCAAAAAAATATTAGGAATAAAAACCAGCGAAACTGAATTTACAAAATCCCCGGCTGACCAGTTTCTCAAACAGGCACTGGATCTTTTAAATGAAAATAAATATACCGAAGCCATTGTTGTATTGCAGGATTTCATAGATAAATATCCTGAGGATACTCTTGTTGCAAAAGCTCTTTATGGGGTAGGCTGGATCTACGAAAATAAACTTATTAATAAAGACAGCACCATCTATTTTTACAAAAAGCTTAAAGAAAAATTTCCCGAATCTCATTATACAGTCAGCATTGACCCAAAGCTTGAGTACTTTGCTTCATTAGAAGTGAAAGACTCGATAGCAGTGAAAGAAAAAAAGGAAATCGGGGATTCTACAAACTCAGAAATTAAAGGCCAGCAAATCGGAGAAAAGCCAAATGAATCCGTAATTAATTTAAACAAAAATGAAAATAAGGAATCTGTCACAGATTCTTTAAATACAAATCAGGAAAATAAATTAACACAGGAAGAAATTGACAAGCTCCTTAGAGAAACCGAATCCGGAGATAAAAAATAGCGGGACGCCAGATGCGAGACGAGGAAGATGAGGCTTTATTCGTATATTCATTGTTACACAAAATATCTAACCTATAAAATCTATATAACTTTAAGTTCTCTTCCCACTTTAGTAAATGCCGCTACACACTTATCAAGTTCTTCACGGGAATGAGCAGCAGAGATTTGAACTCTGATTCTTGCCATGTCTTTTGCAACAACCGGATAGAAAAATCCAATTACATAAATTCCTTCTTCGAGCAGCTTTGAAGCCATTTCCTGCGACAGCCTGGCATCATAAAGCATTACTGCAACAATAGGATGAATGCCGGGCTTGATATCAAATCCCTGTTCCGTAATTTTCATTCTGAAATATTTTGTATTTTCTTCCAGCTTATCACGTAGCTCGGTCGTCTCGCTGAGAAGATCAAAAACTTTT
>JBDTWU010000352.1:0-9287 GCA_040006535.1 bacterium
GTCCACCCGTATCTCCGTCATAAATTACTGGCTTTGTCGTTACTTCAACGATATCATTCAGTGTTTGCATTCTTGCTGTAACATCAACTGCTTCTATATCCGGTTTTCCTTTTGCAGTTGAATCCGTAAGACTGCTCAGCCACATTCCATCAAATTCCTTCGGAAGATCGTCCTTTGTAATCTGCAAATTTTCTACTATCAATCCCGTCAGTCCATTGTGAGCCTCGATAAGTCTTACTATAGGTTTGGAGTCCAGCAGCCTTCTCAGTCTTTTCATTCTAATCTGAGGGGTAGTGCCGATCTCTTTTAAGCTGGTGTTAAGCTGTGTGGAAGAAATTCCTTTAGTATATTCAACCTCAACTAATTCACCGTTCCATTCCTTTAGAGTATCAATGACCTTCTGTCGGGTTTGCTGCTGTGCCCCTGTTTTCCAGTCGTCACCATGCACAACATAATCCGGCTTCAGCTTTTTTAAATTCGGACCGTAATCAAGGGTTTCCTGTGGAATGACATTATCAACTCCCTTAATATTCTCAATGATTAATTTCCTCTGATCAAAGGTTAAGTAAGGCAGTCTTTTATAGCCGGCAATTGCTTTGTCAGTCAGCAGTCCGATAGTTACCTCACCCAGCTTCTTTGCTGCGTTAATAATATTTAGATGACCCGGATGAATAAGATCCGCGCTCATTCCTACATAAACTTTTTTCATTGCACTAATATTTCCTTTGTCTGATTTTTTATTAACCAATCACCTTTTGTCAGCGCATTTCTGAACTCCTTGTCAAAAAGTATCTTCAGAGTGTAATTTATCTGTGCAGAATAAAAAGCCCGTCTGAAGATTGCATAGTATTTATTCTTCTTATCACCTTTCAAAGTGTATTTAAATTTCTTTAAACTCCATCGTATTGATTTTTTTAAAGAGGAGAGCATATTTTTTATCAGCTTTCCCTTGCCTTCCTTGTCAATAGCGTAGATATTATAGGGAATGCAAATTCCATTATTCATAAATCTCCTTTTCATATCGCTGATCGTTGCATTCTTCTTTACAATCTGATAATGATCCATTAGTGCACCGGGAGCCCAGCCGATCAGAAGGTCTCTCTTCTTCAGCCTGTTCCACAGACCGGATTCTCCATCTCCTATCAGACGGTCGCCGATCATTTCGGGATTGAATCCTCCAACTTCAATCAGCACATCTTTTTTTATGCTGAGATTTCCCGCATTCATATACAATCCCGTTTCATACTTTATTTCATTTCCATAATCAAGTTTACCCAGCTGTTCTTCATACTCGTTGATCCAATCCGGAGGTGTTTCATCCCATTTGATCCTTATCTTTCCGGCTACACCGACTGCTTCCCTGTTCATCTCAAATACTTTTGAAATTTCTTTCAGCCAGTCTTTACAGAGAATTCCATCATCATCCGTAAAGCTGAGTATCTCGTTCTTCGCCTCCATTATTCCGGTCTGTCTGGCGTAAACTTGTCCGCGTTTCGCTGTGGAATAGTATCTTATATTTGTATCAGGATGCTCCTCAATATATTTTTTCATTACTTCATCTGTATTGTCCGGCGAATTATTATTAACCACGATAATTTCATAATCTGATTTTGGAAAATTTTGATCAACAAGCGAATCAAGACACATCGCAATAATTTTTGAGCGGTTAAACGTAGTTATGATTACCGATATTTTCATTTTTGCTGAACTCATATTCAATTTGTTTAGAATATTCCGCCGTTAATGTCCAGAGAAGTACCTGTTAAATAATCCGAAGTTATTATAAAATTTACTGCGTTAAAAATGTTTTGCGGATCTCCGAATTTGCCGGTCGGAATTTTCTTCTTTACAATTATCTGATCTTCCGCGCTCACTTCCCTTATCATTCCTATATCGAAATATCCTAGGTTAAGATTATTTATTGATATTCCTTTGTTTGCATTCTCAACAGCCATACTTCGGGTCATTCCCCAAAGACCGGCTTTGGATGCTGCATATGCGCTTGTACCGGGAACTCCTACTTCAGCCACAACAGAAGAAAAATTAATTATCCTTCCGTAGTTCTGCGCTCTCATAGATGGTAATATAGATCTGATCATATTATAAGTTCCGATGAGATTGATAGAAATTACTTTGCTCCACTCTTCCGGTTTAGACTTATGCGCAAAGCAATTATAATTATTCCCGGCGCAGTTTAATAATACAGAGTTTTTTATGACGGGTGCTAATAGTTCTATTAAATTTTCTGTTTCATGAAAATTTGATACATCCAGTCTGTAATACCGGTCATTATTTTCCAGCTCTGAATTTTCCGTATAATAAGTACCATAAACTTCTTGCCCTGTTTTTGTAAATTCCTCAAAAAGAAATTTCCCTATTCCTCTTGAAGCCCCTGTTATTAATATCATATAATTTATTGTGCTAAAAATTTATCACGCAAATTTTCTTATCTGCTCCTTTTCCGTCAGGTAAGCCATCTGAACTAAATTTTCCGGCATTATGAAATCTTTGCCGTCAATAATTCTGTCACACAAAAAATCCATATATTTATTTTTTCCCGGTATCAGCAAATCTAAAAGATTAAAGTCTATAAACAGATCATTTGAAATGGTCGGGATCAGAGGAATTTGTTTTCGTATGAAATAAATATAAGCATACTTCCAGGCCAGTGAAATTTTTTCATCGTCCAGTCTGCCAGTGTTTACTGCTTCGCGCAGCAACTGCTTGTAATGTTCATTATTTTTAGCATCGTAAGTAAATCCCTTGTTACCATAGTGAGCTTCACCTGCAAGTATAACCGGCTTTCCTTTAAGAGAAAGCTCAAGACCGCCTGTTCCCATTACCGTTACCGCTCCGTCAAGCATTTGATAAAAATCCAGAGGGCTGATATCATCATCCATTTTCAACACTTTTATATGCGGAGGCAGATCCGGAAAATTATTCTCTATAAATTTCTGGCATCCCGTTTCAGGATTATCATTTATTTCAGACGGATGAATTTTAATTAACCATTGTACATCTGTAATATGATAAATTTCTTTTACTGTTTCATAAAGCCATTCATCGAAATTTCTGTGCACCATCGGAAAATAATCGGACACTGCATCCCAGTTAATATGTGTCATGATTCCCCATACAGGCTTTTCCGGATCGATATCATACTTGTCATAAAAATGTTTGCTCTCTCCTTTGAATTCCTTTAATATACCTTTGAGATCCGAAGCCCCGTTGCTCTGATATCTTTTTTCGAGAAAACTTTTTAACCTCGATTTTTGAGTATCATTCAGTTCAATCAATTTAAGCTCATCCCATGCGTTATTTTTTATCGTTAAAAATGTTTCGTTAAAATTCTTTACTGTCCCAAAAAAGAAATGAGCGGTCAGATAACAGGAAATATAAGAAGTTATTGGAATATTGTTATTTAGGAAAACACTTAATGCCGGACCCCAGTCAGCGTAAATACCGTGAGACATATATATCTTAGTCGGCTTGAATTCTTTCATTGCATTTGCAGAAGCTTCGGCATTTATAAGCACAGTATATGCATATTCTCTCAGAATATTATCAAGACCGTTATATGAGCCCCCGCGCGTATGTCTCATCATTGCCGATTCAAGATGGCTTCCCAGATGAATACTGTCCAGGCTAAGTTCTTTGAAGTTTGTAAATGTAACTTCCCCGGCCATGCTTCTTAATTCACAAGCTCTTTCTTCGCTGATAAGCTCGCTAATATAAGTATAGCTCAGACCCAATTTGTCAAGCAGTTGTGAATTCTGGCTAATGCAGCTTCTGCAATACTTCCCCCAATCTTCTACCGGCACTTCCGGCATATCAACTCTCTTCGCACATCCTTTGTAAACCGCGTTGCAGATTATCATTCTGATGTTATGTCCGCGAAGCTTTAATGAAGCAGCTACTACACTTTCAAGATTTGTCTGCACCACCATTCCTCCCGTAGACCAAAACAAAATTCTCTCAGGCGATGATTCGGGTTTCAGTCCCTTGCTGTAAAACTTTTTTACTTTGAGATTATTGCTGAATTTATTAACGTACTTATTTTTTAACAGCAGACCTTTTAGAATATCAACCAGATGCATTTATAAAATTCTTTTTACCGGAATATTATTTTCAAACAGAGGCAAGCGGATTTACTCCTTCCGGGATCAGCCCTGTTCGGCGCAGATAATCAGTGAATTTGAATAAAAGTAAATCATTGTATTTTCTAGCAGTAAGCTGTATACCAAATGGTAGTCCGCCTGGCGAAATAAAAACCGGAGCACTTACAACCGGTAAATGTGTAAGTGTCCACATCAGTGACGGATCGGGTCTTTCAACATCCTCTCTTAAAGGTGCTTCACCTGCAGTGCTCAGTGATATTACCGCATCATACTTTTCAAAAAACTTTTCCATAACATGTATCAGCGTTTCCTGATCAGTCAGAGCATTATGATATTCTTTAACGGAAATTTGGTTGCCTCTTTTAATTATTTCATTCATTACTGACGACACATGCTCGGGCTTTTTAAATTCTTCCTGGAAATAATAAGAAAGAGTTTTATCGTATATCCTTTCGTGGACTTCATGTGAGGATTTCATCTCATCCGGCAATTGTGCTTCCTCAATGTTTACATCGTCCAGCTCAGAGATTTTATTTACAAAATTTATTATCTCATCCTTTGCATAATCATAAGCTTTCTCCCATGCATGAGTTTTTACAAATGCTATCTTCCATGGTCTGTCAGAAGTCTTGTTCTGTCTTGCAAAATCATTTAAAGCATTATTGCTCATTGGATAATTGGATCCGTGAACTCTTACAATGTTAAACGTTCTTTCAAGATCTTCATACTTCGAAGTAAAATATCCAATGGTATCAAGGCTGTCAGTTGTTTTCAGCATTCCTGTTCTCGGTATCAAACCAAACGACGGCTTGCAGCCATATACACCGCAAAAGCTTGCGGGTCTTATAATAGAGCCTGCGGTTTGCGTGCCGATTGCTACGGGCACCATGCCAAGCGCTACTGCTACAGCCGACCCGCTCGATGATGTGCCGGGGGTCCGAGTTACGTCATGCGGATTTAAACAATTTCCAATCGCATGTACTGCAAATTCAGCAGTATCTGTTTTGCCTGGAATAACTGCACCGGACTGTTTAAGATAATATACAACGCGTGAATCATTTCCGGAGGTAAAATTCTGCCACAGCGGACTTCCCATCTGCGTAGGAAAATCATATGTATTGAAAATATCTTTTATTCCAACCGGAATACCTTCAAGTGCTCTTATCTCACCTCCTGAGGATAACCTCTCTGAAATTTTCTTCGCCTGCTCAAATAAAACCTCCTTGTCAAAACAAATCCATACTTTATATTTTTCATTGTATTCTTCAATTCTCTCAATACACTGAATTGAAATTACTAACGGACTGATCTCTTTGTTGTTAATTTTTTTAAGAATATTTTTTATATTTAACTCAAGAAAAATATTCTCGTCTATTTTCTGTAAAACCTCACCCATTATTTTTTCTTCTGCTTTCTTCTTTTTCTATCAGCTGTTGTGGAAGGGGCATTATCCTTTCCTTATTCTTCCGGGTCTTGTTTATAACCGGCAGTTCAATATTCTTTATCTCATTAAGTCTTTTTTCTTTCATCAGTTTATAAAATTCTTCTTCCGACATCCCTGTTATTTTAAGATAATACTGAAGCGACTCCGGAATTTCACGATCATATTGATTCGCAAGTTCAAATCCTTCTTCTCTCGAAAGCAAACCATTTCTTACATCAACGCTTGCCTGATAAGTTGACCTGCCATATCCCCGTTTCAGATAGTTTGTAAAATCATGCATGCCGGGCATTATACACTCTGCACTCTTATAACCTTTATATGTGCCTTCGATCTCCGTCTCCTTCCATCCGTAAATATCTCTCACAAATTCCATTTGCCTTTCATCATCCCAGAAAATGTAGTCACCAAGATGCATCAGTCTTACTCCGGCTTTTTCAAGCTCTTCAATCGTAGGGAAGAAGAATGGCTTCATATCCTTCTCAGTAATATATTCGCAAACCATATCTATCGGATTGCGTTTCGTCGACACTTTCATAAGATAATCGACATTGAATTCCATTAAAGGATTTTTATATGATGACCTTCCGGAAGCTTCAGCAATTGACTCTCCGTAAATCAGAAGTGGTATATTAAACTTCACTGCTACCTGCAGTGGAAAAGATCCGACTCCCGCATGACAATGCCAGCATGTATCACCTATTGCATCAAGTGAATGCCTTGCAATCCTGTTTACGAGATCACGGTTTGGGGTGAACATTATATGATCGACATTAAACTTCTCCAGAGAGTTTTGCAGATTGTACCATCCTGTTTCGCTGTACCAGTTATGGCTGAATGTTACTGCAAGAGGTTTCATTCCGTGAACCTTTGTAAGCACATGTAACTGAAACGTGCTGTCCTTTCCACCGCTGATAGGGACGATACAGTCATAATTATTTCCGGATTTTGCTTTGGCTTCTTCTAAGATTGTCTTCAGCTCTTTTTCCTTTTCTATCCAGTTAATATGGATCTTTTGCTCCGAGGACTGGCATGCCTGGCAGATACCCATTTCGTCGAACTTTACAAGCTCCTGAGTCGAAGGAATGCAGCATCTTATACAATATTGAATTCCGTCCAGTTGCGGTTTTGATAGATCTGTTTTACTCATAGTTACTTCTTATTTTTTCTGTAATCTTTTAATATTATTGAATAAATAACTGCGTTAATATATTCGCCGTCCTTAAAAAGAACTTCTCTTAGTGTGCCTTCCTTTTTCATTCCCATCTTTTCACAAACTCTTATCATACCTGTATTGCTGACAGTTTGTCCTGAAGAAATTCTGTTAAGATTTAATGTATTGAATCCGTAATCTATCAATAGACGGTAAGCATCACTTCCTATACCTTTGTTCCAGTAATTCTTATCCCCTATAATTATTGCCAGCTCAGCTGACCTGTTGATACGGTCTATTTTTTTTATTGCAATATTTCCGATGTGTTTATTATTTTTTTTCCATTTTATTGCAAACGCAATTTCATCTTTGCTTCCCTGAAGGCTTTCAATGTATGATAAAGTTTTTTCTTTTGTATTTGGAAATGTAGCGTGTGAATTATCTTTGCAGACTTCTTTATCATTAAGCCAGTTTATATATTTATCTGAAATATCACTTTTTGAAAGAGGTGAAATGTAAATATTATTGCCTTCGAGAAAAGAATTTTTCATGAAGGGATTTTCTAATTTAGATTTAATTCCTTAAAGATAACGGCGGTGCAGTTTTCTATACCACCCTGAAAAATATTTTCTTCCTTATTATCTTTACAATCCTTTATCAGACACTTTGTAATTTCTTTTTTATCTGATTTAACTATTTCGATTCCTGCAGTATTCATAGCTTCGGTTAATGAATTTTTTACTGCCACAACATTCAGACTGATAGTTCGTTTTCGCATTGCTCTCGCCTCAAACATTGCTATCGTATTAAAACCAATAACTGCTTCTGATTCATTTATTAAATCATTCAAAGACTCACCTTTATCTGAAAGTTTAACAGATAAGTTATCAGTATTATACTTAATAACTAATTTCATGATTTCACCCGGCTCTTCTTCTAAAGGGTGAAGCTTAATTTTCAATTTAACTTTTACCTGTTTTATTTCAGAAATTTGTTTTAATGATTGCAAAAAAACTTCAAGAGGATGGATTTTATAATCTGTTATACCGATGATGTGCAATGGCTGTGAAAGGAACAAGAAATTGTTTACACAAAAATTATCTATACTGTAATCACAAGCAGCATTCTGTCTATAGTTGAAGATCTTATCTAAATAAGGATTTCCTGTAACCAGCAATCGGTCACCGGTAAAATGTTCTTCCACCATTTCTTTCTTAGTTGCATCATCCATTACACACACCGTATCATACAAATTATCAACAGGATACGAAGCATACAGCCACCTTCTCGAATAGTCTTTCCAGAAATCCAGTATGACTATACTTTTAATATTTTTTTCACTGGAAACATTTCTCAATTCCTGCTCGGCATTCCCTCCGCTCGTGCCCGATATTAAAATATCAGGTTCAAATTCATTAATTATTTTTTCAGCTGTGCCTTTATCAATTTTCGAATCAATTATATTAAACTCTATTTTTTTATCCTTCAAAATTTTCTCGTTCAACTTGCCTGCATATATTTTCATATTCAGGTTTTCTTCTTCTTTCAATCTTTCTGCAAGTGTGATAACTGCAAGACCGCCGCCTGGATCGTCAAATGCAAACAAAACTTTTTTCTGCATCTAAGCTAAAACTGCATGTTGGGATTCATACTCTTTCAATTCAGCAACATTCTCATAAACTTTATAATATGCATTGACTACATCTTCGAGATCACTCTTTGTAAAGCTTGGCCGCATATATTCATGAGTAAATACCTCTTCAAAAAACATTTTTTCGGTAACCGGGCAAAGACCTTTTTCATAAGAAACATTTCCGTCATATCTTGGACAATTAAATGAACACTTATGAATTCTCTGCTGATATATTGGCTGCAAATATAATGGAGGCGCAAAGCCGCAGCCAATAATTGGTGTGGATTCTCTAAGTATCATTGTGGGCAATTCTGCTTTCATGGCATTAATAAAAGTATCTCTGTGAACTCCTACTATATCTTTCTTAAATTTGAATGCCTGTACATAATATACATGCTTACAACCTTCCTTCACAACTGGAGGAATTATTCCCGGAAGTTCATTTATTTTTTTCGAAAGATAATCTGCATTTGCAATTCGATGATCGATAAGTCCTGATAATTTTTTCAGCTGCTCAATCCCGACCGCTGCTTCCATCTCGGTCATTCTGTAATTGAAACCGAAGGTATTCCACAAATCTTTTGTCTTCTTTCCTTCCACTACTGCTTCACCGTGATTTCTGATTAATTCAATTTTTTCAGCGATGACAGGATCATTGGTTACTATCATTCCGCCTTCTCCTGTATGAATATGTTTGTGATAATTTAAACTGAAAATGCCAACATCACCGATCGTACCTACAAACTTTCCTTTGTATTTGGACATAGGAGCTTGTGCGCAGTCTTCTATTACTTTCAAATGATGTCTTCTCGCGATATCCATTACTTCATCCATATCCGTTGGATGACCGCATATATGAACAACTAAAATTGCCTTTGTCCTTGATGTAATATTTGCTTCTATACTTTTCGGATCCAGACAAAATATATCTTCATCAATATC
>JBDTWU010000353.1:0-1829 GCA_040006535.1 bacterium
AATTGCTTCTGCCAGCAAAGTGGTAGAGCCCAAGCCAATGAATGTACCGCTTTCTACGATATTGGTAATATTATTCTGAGCGAGCAAATTATCCAACGAAGCTTTAAAAGCATTATCGGTTGACATACTTACAGAGGCATATTTATAGTCCGAATATTTTTTCATTATTGCCGGTTTTATACTGCATTGTATAAAATTGTTTAGAATTGCATTTCTGACTTTTAACATGGAAAATTAAAACGTAATAAATTATTTTATGCCACGCATCAATTTTTGAAATCTATTTTTTTAATTTATATTATTAATCTAAAAGAAAAAGAATTCGTTGTTGTCCATGCAAAGAATCCAAAGATTATAAATTAAGTATGCAAATTCAATTGTAATCCCTGAAAAAACTTAGCCGTTCGATTTTATCGGAGCGGGAAAAAGGCTTAATGTTTCTTCAAGCTAATGCTGTAGCAATTACCAAAAGCCGCAAGCAACTGTTGATGCAGATAAGACTAAACGCACATAATAAATCCGGTTGAAAAAATTACTTTTACATATATTATACTTTAGCCTGTTGATCACATGCTCCTGCAGAAGGACAGGTGAGGAGAAATCAAAGGAAACATCCCATTCTGAAACAACACAAGTAGAAAAATTGAATTCTGCCGGTGTGAAAGAGGGTAAGCACGACTTTACTGTTCAATATTTTAAGCCGAGAAGAATTTACAAGATTGAAAAAGAGGATCTGAACAATGACGGCAATAAAGAAATAATTGTACTGAGCGTATCAAAGGATTCTGCGGACAGATACAGCGACTATTACAATTTCGACATGCTTGAAGTATTCGCTCTTGATGCCGCACAGAAATCTTACATAAAGATCCTTTCGGATACTGTGGACTATTCAATAGATTGTGAATATGAAGATTTGGCTAATGACTCTACGAAGCAGATAATTGTAAAAACAAATTCCGGCGGCAATGATAAAACAATGTCTGAAGGAATGTTTATATTTGAAATGACTTCGAATGAAAAGATCCGGCTGTTAAAATTTTTTGATACAGGTTCGCCCGAAATAATTGACATAAAGAACAATGGTAATAAAGAAATTATAGTTTCGGATCTGTTTTACGGAGTCATGCCTCAGAACAGCGCAATAAATTTTGTTAAAGATATATATAGGCTCGAGAATCAGGATCTAATCGAGAAGAAATCTGAGTTCGCAGATTTTTTTGACGGCAAAATCAAAGAGCTGCTGGAAAAATATTACGGCATAAAGCGAAAAGTAGAGATGGGAATGCAGCCAATGAATTTGTCTTACCCATTATATCGTGAAGCCGCAGAAGTGATCATCAATTATTATTCAAAAGGAGACATGAAAGAATTAAAAAAATTCTGGGATGAAGAGAAGGAATCTCTGAAAAAAAATATTCCGACTGATGAATTTCAGGACCTTGATAATTTCATTTTAAAAGCATTACCGTCTGCAAAGAATGCTTGAAGAGATTGATCTTTCAATTGTAATTGTAACATGGAACAGCTGTGATGAGATCAATGATTGCCTCGAATCTATTATTAAGAATATAAATGATCTGAAATATGAAATTATAGTTGTTGACAATAATTCTTCTGACGGGACTTTGGAAAAATTAAGAATATTCAGAGAAAAAAATTCTGACATCCTTAAAATTATAATAAACAAAGAGAACTCCGGATATACAAAAGCTTGTAACACCGGTATTAATTCATCATCCGGAAGAAATATATTATTGCTTAACCCCGATACTAAGATTATAGGTTCAGCATTAAAAGATTTACTGACAAAGCTTAATTCAAATAGT
>JBDTWU010000354.1:0-3593 GCA_040006535.1 bacterium
CTGTCGATGGATTTATTTCTTGTGACACGTGTAATCCATGCCAGAGGATTTCCCAGTGCTTCATCATAAGAATCGATCTTCTCCCATATTTGCAGAAAAACTTCCTGCAAGAGATCTTCTGCCTCAGCTTCATCACGTAGGATGTAAAATATTATCGTATGTATATATTTGGAATGTATATCATAAAACTCACTTAAAGCAGAAGCATCCCTTCCTGAGATCTTTCTTAAGAGCTGTACATCATTATATGTATCAATCTCTTTACGGGCAGCAAGGACGTCAGTATTAATATTGGTAATTTGAGCCATTAAAAAATGGTAATTTATTTTTAAATGAGTTTATCATTCAATTCATGAATGATCCTGTTAAGATCTTTTCCGAAAATAATATCTGCCTTATATGAACCACCCAAAGTAATAAACGGAGTCTCATTAAAACTAGTTAAATTTATTTCAAGGGACGATGAGAAATAATTTTTCATCATTTTCAGCCAAACAAGTTCTTCATCAGTGAATATTCTTCCATTATCCTTATTCGCTTCGAGCCATTTACTGAAATTTCTATCAACCTTGTCATAAAACGGCTCAAGACTGTCAATTTTGCCCAGCGCATATTGTGTAAGCGAAATAATATCGGCAGGATTTTTTTGCTCACCAAGCTGCTTAACTTTAGAATTATCAATCCTGTAATAAGCTTTCCATACTTCATCCGGTGATATTTCATAAGGCGGCTTTCTCAGCTCACGGGAAATTACTTTTATTTCATCAAAATTAATTTTAGTGTGGCCGTTAATGCCGGTTATAGACCTAAGTGCAGGTATATCCTTCTTATGGGATTCCAGGAAACTATTGAATCTGAAAATAATATTATGCGATCTTTCCTTTGCAGCATCCTCGATTGAGTTGGTATTAATAAGCTGCGAATTTCTCTTCTTAATCAGAATTATTAAATTCCTGAAGTCAGGGTTTTCAAACGGTGCACATGCTTCTGCTATTAAATCTTCAGTTGCCTTTTTCAGATCTGTATCTGACGGTATGTACGACTTATCACCTTTACCGAAAAGTTCTTTTGCTTTTTCGGCCTGCCTGACGGAGTTTAAAGATAAAATCATATTATTAATAACCTGCTTTAAACTGTCAACGGGAGGGTGAAGCTCAGCGCCGGCAATCCTTATCTCTTCATTATCTTTTCCGGTCAGACTCTTTTCAATTCTTGTCAGGCTTTCTATTAAAGAATTTAAAGTGCTTTCACTCCGGATTCCGATTGCTATGGACTGTATCAGGGATTCAACTGAAAATCCTTTTACAATTTCCTGAACTCTATCATTCCTCATCTTTATAGTCGAGATCTTCTGAGCTAATGAAAAGCTTACGAATGCCAGAGGAATTCCCAGAATCACGTCAAGTAAATAATTCATTTTTAAAAAAAGAGGAGACAGGCATATTAACACACACCATACTATTACCGGAATTCTAAATCTGAAGTCCATCTTATAATAAACAATTGCACACAGAGTTGCAGTAGCAGCATGCCAGCTCGGCATAGATCTGAATGGTTTTACAGACTTATAAAGATCCTTTACAAATTCAAAAAATATTCCACCTTCTTTTATATCAGGTCTGAGGTAATTTAGTGTCGGTAGCAAACCATGACCGAAATTAACAATACTCCATAAAAGTATTATAGACATTAGAAAAATTACCATGTCAGCATTTTCTTTTACCTGGATAATTCTAATCAGCAAAAACCCGAGTAATAAATATATTGACAAGTAAGGAATTAAGAAACCCGGTATCAGCTTGAATACATAATCGAAATTAATAATCGTAGTCAGATATGTTTCATTGGGCGTATTCAATGGATTCAGAAGGTAATATTGTATCAGGGCAATTATTAGCAACAGAGCATTGAAAATATTCAACGCTTTTATTTTTGAAAATTTCATTAAGTCGGATCTTTAGATTTAATTTTACTAGCTAAATTACCTATAATAGTAATGCATTTCAAGATTGAATGAGATATTAACAAAAAACCGCTCTTGCAAAAGCTGAGCGGTTTAATCTGATTATAATCCGATTCCCTTAAAAGAACAGGCTGAAGCTTCCTTTTATGTTGAAAGGTGTTCCGGGAGTAAAATGCAGCTCTGACACAGGATCTGTTTCAAATTGCAATCTCGATTCTGTATCGAACTGTGCTTCATTCCATTTTTTATTATTTAATAAATTTTGTATGGTAACCCCAAGCTGATATTTTCCTTTTGTATATCCCAGTACCGCATCCATTATAAAATATCCTTTAGCTGTAATTGAATTACTTTCGTTTGCGGGACGGTCATCCAGAAATCTGTAACCGAATCTTCCATTGAATCCATTTTTTAGTTTGAATGATAATCCCCCGACACTCGTAAAAACCGGGGCAAGAGGGATTCTGTCAGCGTTATCAGGTTCATCAATAAATTTTCCCTTTGCATAATCCAAATCCAGATCAGCCCATAGCCAGTTTTTAAACTGATATCTTCCGGAAAAATCTATTCCAAGCCGCCTTGTCCTTCCGCTTGGCTCAACAACTCCTTCGTCCCCTACATATACAAATTCGCTTTCAAGATTCAGCCCCCAGAGACTTGCACTTATAAGTGCATTACCAAGAGTAAATGTTGTTCCGGCTTCATAGCCTATTGCTTTTGGTAAAGTATTTTCTTTTTTTTCGACTACCACTACACGTGCATCATTGGAATGAAAGCCAATACCTGTTTTTATATACAGCTGAGTCTTATCACTTACATTGTAAAATAAATTAAGCTTCGGCCCGAAAGCAACATCATGCTTTTTCCCGGACCTGGATTCATCAAGAGCATCCGTGAAATTAAAATTAAAATAATCTACTCTTAATCCGGGATTGATAACAAAGTCATAAAGCTCAATCGTCTCATTTAAATACGCGAAAAGATCTGTCTGTAAAATTGTCCCTGCAATAACATTGTCTAAAAATTCTCTTTTATAAGTATGAGAGAGTTCAACACTGTCCACATCATCTATCCTGGTGCCTATACCAATATTCGTAGTAAAATTTGTCTGCCCTGAATTATTCAGAAATGAAAGATTGCCTTTATAGCCGAATATATTTCTTTTTTCTTTTTGATTTATCTGATCGCCATTCAGAGAATCATTCAAAAAGAATGTAAAGTTTGAATACAAACTAAACCCGTATCTTACATAATAAAGCTGTTGTTTGATCGTAGAATTTCTTCCTAAAGAATTAGTAAGCATCAGATTAATATTTGTCCTGTTTGTATTTCCTCCCTCGGTATTATCAATTGCTCCGAACCTCCCGATAATATTATTTTCAACAGCACGCGTGGGGATCTGTCCCGATGCATCCCAGTGTGAGGCGAAGGAAGATGCGGTCAGAGATAGAATTGTCTTACCGGAAAGTATTCCGTAATATTTGCCAAAAATATTAAACCGGTTGAATTTTTGCTTGCTGTCAAAGTAACCGTCTGAATAAGTATATTCTGTTGCAATATACAAGCTTTCTTTTTTTTTGGAAATTAAATGGGAATTTTTCCCAAGTACATTCAGCATCAGTAAACCCCG
>JBDTWU010000355.1:0-5015 GCA_040006535.1 bacterium
AAATAACACTTCAAAACTCCGTTACGGGGCAGAATGTGAGCAGCAGGATATTTCAGGTATTCCTTTTTTTTATTTAAAATGTTTCCTATTACTTCAGCTTTCCCTTTTCCTGTTGCCAAAAAACATATCCTCTCTGCATTATTAATTACTTTTCCGGTAAGAGTAATTCTTTTTTGATTGCTTTCAGGATGAATAGAGAGGGCGCAAAGTTTTTCAGAATTTAATAATTCCATTTGATTTGGAAAAATGGAAGCAGTATGCCCATCCTCACCGGTGCCAAGAAGTATCAGATTGAATTCCGGGAAATTATTTTTTAAGGGAATGTTTTTTTTTAAAAGCCCGGAATAACGGCGGGCTTCCTCCTCAGGATCATCTTCTCCGATTATTCTGTGTACATTCTCCTCCGGCACAGGAATATTCTTTAACAGTATGCGGTCAGTCATTTCGAAATTACTCTGCTCATTACCGCGCGGAACACATCTTTCGTCGACCCAGTAAAAATATACCTTACTCCAGTCTATTTTATTTTTATATTCTGCAGCAAGCAGTGTAAACATTTTCTCAGGTGTGCTTCCTCCTGAAAGTGCAACATTAATTTTCCCGTTAACTAAAATAACTTCTTCACAGGTTTTTTTGAATTCAACTGCAATACCTCCGGCAAGCTCTAACGGAGTGCTGAATATTTCAAATGAAGTTTCGATATAAATTAAAGGAGTTAATAAATATTTTTTTAATACTTTTAAAGCAGTCCCAAAGGACTTCTGATGAATTTTTTTGAGTAGCACAATCAATAAAAATTGTATTCAATGTTTCAAAGTTTATAAGCTTATTTATCTTATCAAAGCTCACAATATGTTCCGTCATTCACAAGGTTTTTGCATGGGTATCTCCAGTTAATTCCCTTACCGGCGATAATCTCATCAGCAGTCTCAGGTCCCCATGTCCCTGCCGGATAACCATGTACCTTTATGTCAGGATTCGACTTCCATGCATTGAGTATTGGTTGTATAAATTTCCAGCATGCTTCCACAACATCAGCTCTTATAAACAATGTTGAATCTCCCAGCATGCAGTCAAGCAGTAATTTTTCATACGCACTCGGCAGTCTAATATTTAACAGGTCCCTGTAATGAAAATCCATATTTACATTCTGAACTTTGAATTCCGTTCCCGGCACTTTCATCGCGAACTTAATTAAAATTCCTTCATCAGGTTGAATGCGGATGATAAGCATGTTGTAAGACTCGGCAATATCTCTTTCACTTTTAAACAGATGATATGGGGTTGGTTTAAAGTGTAGTACAATTTCTGTAACCCGCGTTGGCATTCTTTTACCTGCACGAATGTAAAACGGCACCCCGCCCCATCTCCAGTTATCAATAAAAAATTTCATTGCAACGTAAGTTTCCGTTCTTGAATCAGGTGCAACATCCTTTTCCTCCCGGTATCCGGGAACCAATTCACTATTTATTACCGATTCAGTATATTGTCCGCGCATAACAATTTTCTCAACTTCCTCTTCATTGATCGGTCTTATAGCCTGAAAAACTTTTAAGGCTTCATCTCTGATGGACTTAGACTCAAAAGTTGACGGAGGTTCCATTGCAACATATCCTACAATCTGCATGAGATGGTTCTGCACCATGTCCCTTAATATACCGGCCTTGTCATAATAACTGCCGCGGTTTTCAATGCCAATGCTTTCAATGGAAGTGATCTCAATATGATCCACGTAATTTCTGTTCCATAGCGGCTCGAACATTCCGTTTGCAAATCTGGTGACTAAAATATTCTGAACAGATTCTTTTCCAAGATAATGGTCTATTCTGTATATCTGATTCTCCAAAAAATATTTACTTGCAAGTTCATTCAAAGATACTGCTGATTCAAGATCGTGACCGAAAGGCTTCTCGATAATTATTCTTGTCCATGAGTTTTCATTTTCACATTTATTAAGACCTGCCAGTCCGATATTTTCAATAATTGCCGGAAGCGCATCGGGAGGGACGGCCATATAAAGAAGCCTGTTTCCATTTGTACTTTTTTCTTTATCAAGTCTGTCCAGCTCGGTCTTTAGTTTCGTGTAGGATTCTAAATTATCGTATTCTGAAGGGAGGAAAAAAAGATTTTTTTCGAACTCTTCCCAGAGTTCGCTACGATAAACTTCCTTATCAATAAACTCCTTAACTGCAAACTTCATTGATTCTCTGAATTCCTGGTGATCCATGGATTTCCGGGAATAACCAAGAACAGTAAAATTTTTCGGCAGGAAATTTTCACAAAATAATTTGTACAGCGAGGGCATCAGCATTCTTTTTG
Organism: bacterium; assembly: GCA_040006535.1. Classification (GTDB taxonomy): domain Bacteria; phylum Bacteroidota; class Ignavibacteria; order Tepidaquicellales; family Tepidaquicellaceae; genus JAGPCH01. The sequence continues at coordinate 2,320 of JBDTWU010000355.1, forward strand.
TCAGATCGCCGCTGGCTCCGAAGATTACCATTATACACGGATCGGGTATTTTTACGGATTCTTTGTTTCCGTTTTTCGAAATTGAGTTATTCTCTGTCAGCATTTATCTTTTTATCACTCAGGCACTTTTATGCGCTAAAGAGAAATTTAATTTAAAATGAGATTTTAGGCTTATCATAGATTTAATAATATGAAAGTATTTTGTATTATGAAGCTTTGTAAGTTTCAAAACAGGATTACTGAATTTTAATATTTATTTTTTCTGAATATTATGTCCGCCGAATTCATTACGCAAAGCAGCAAGGATCTTTGCACCAAATGATTCTTCCTGCCTCGATCTGAATCTTGCATACAATGATTCGGTAATTACATGAAGCGGTATGCTTTTTTCGATTCCGTCAATTACTGTCCATCTTCCTTCACCGGAATCTTCAACGAAATCTTTTATTGCCTTCAGATCTTTATCATCTTTTAATGCATCTGCCAGCAGTTCAAGCAGCCATGATCGAACGACACTTCCTTTACCCCAGAGATTTGCAACTCCCGGGAGGTCAATATTATAATCAGAAGCATGCATTAATTCAAATCCTTCAGCATAAGACTGCATCATCCCGTATTCGATCCCGTTATGTACCATCTTTACATAATGGCCTGAGCCGCTGGGGCCGATATATTTATATCCCTCAGGCGGAGCAAGAGATTTAAATATTGGCTCACAATGTTCAAAAATATTTTTATCCCCGCCGATCATTACACAATATCCGATCTGTAATCCCCATACCCCACCGCTTGTGCCGACATCAAGAAAATTTATTCCGAACTCTTTTAATTCATTGTAATGCCTTACCGAATCCTTGTAAAAAGAATTTCCTCCGTCTATAATTATATCATCTTTTGAAAGAAGTGACTTCAGAGAATTGATAACTGTGTTGACTGGTTCCCCGGACGGGATCATCAGCCATATTAATTTAGGTGAGGTAAGCTTGCTGACAAACTCCTCGACAGTGTTAGCACCTGTGGCACCTTTGTCTTCCATCTCTTTGACCCTCTCAGGACTTCTGTCATATACTAATACCTGATGATCATCGTTCATTAATCTCTGAACCATAAATGCTCCCATTTTTCCAAGCCCGATAAATCCAATTTGCATTTTTACTCCTTATTTTTTTATAACCAACTAATTATTACTCATTAATCTTAACTGCAAGATAGCAAAGTTAAAATAGATTATAATTGAGTTGATTCATTGAGGATAAATTAAATATAATAAAACTTTTATATAAGATTATAAAACTTTTTTTATTTTTTTAAAAAGCTCTTTCAATCCTGCTTCAATATTCATTCCGACATTTATCCTGATCACTCTTCTGTCATGCTTTATCAGCGATTCATAATCGCCGATAGCCTGTGCCTGCTTCAGAGTACCGAAGCTCAGCATTTTTCCGGGTATCTGAAGATCTTTAGTATCTTCAGATACAATTTGTATATAAAGCCCGCTACCTGGTCCGCCTTTATGAAGCTGTCCGGTAGAATGCAAAAACCTCGGACCGTATCCTAATGTTGTCGCAAGTTTTTTCTTTGCCCGTAATATCTCACGGATTTTTTGTAATAACTTTTCATTTGTTTTGTTTTTTTGAATATATGCCATCAATGAAATATAATCACCCTTACTGCTTTGTTTAAGAAAATGCTGCAGAAAATTTTCAAGCTTCTGCTTTCCGGTTTTCTTTTTTAATCCGGTATTTTTCGGAAAGAGTTTTTTATCAAAGTAGATCTTCAGATCTTTCTCCTGTGCCTGCGCGATTTGTTCGGGAAGCTTTTTATTTTCTTCAAAATATTTTAATACATTGCCGGTATTGTCTTTACTTTCTTTTACATTTGGTTCATCAAAGGGGTTAATTCCAATAATGGCTCCCATTATTGAGGTTGCAAATTCCCACAAATAAAACTGACCGCCTGTATCATACACGTCATTAAGCTTAATAAAAATTACAGGGAAATCTTTTTTGACAAAGCTCTCGATTATTTTTTTTTCTCTCTTACTTTCTTTTCCAAGACTCATGTAAATAAATATTCTGTCTTTCCCGTATGAGGAAGTTTTTCCGATCCCTTCACCCTCCACAGGTACAATTCCTTTTCCTTCCTTGCCTGTGCTCTCAGCAATTAATTGCTCGACCCAGAAACCAAAAGAGTTTATCTGAAACGGGAGAATAAATGTAAGCTTATCAAATCCTTTCAGTGCAAGCTCACCAATAGCTGTACCTAAATAAACGCCGGGATTTTTTTTCGAAACCGTCGTCATGCACTTGTCCATCATACTCTCGGCGTTGCTAAGTAATTTCAGAATGTCTACCCCGATCATAGCGGCAGGAACAAGTCCGAAATAAGAAAGTGCTGAATATCTTCCTCCGATATCGGGAGGATTAGAAAAAATTTTCCGGAAATTATTTTCTTTTGCAAGAGTTTCAAGCTGAGTGCCGGGATCAGTGATGGCAATAAAATTCTTTCCTGTTTCGTGTCCTTTTAGTTTTTGCACTTTGTCAAAGAAATATCTGAAGAACGAATCAACTTCAATCGTCGAACCGGATTTACTTGCAACAATGAAAATTGTTTTCTCAGCATCGATCGATTTTTCAATATCACTGATTGTCAAAGGATCAGTGCTGTCCAGTACAAATAAATTCAAATATCCATCT
>JBDTWU010000356.1:0-5225 GCA_040006535.1 bacterium
AACGCCGAATAATTATTCAACTTTATCAAAAGATAAAAATTCTAATCCCGTTGCGGGTTTGTCTGATAATGGTGTCTTCGTTAATTCAGTTTTTTTATATCCAAATGGTCCTTACACAAATTTTTTCAATCAGATTACCATTGATGATGATGATAATATATGGGCGGCAGGTGGTAATTCGAATGCCGGATTTTATAAATTTGACGGGAGCGTCTGGACAAATTATAACCGGGCGGCATATCCTGCGATAGGATCCTCGGACGGATTTCAGAAAATAGTTTATGGCAGGGGGAAAGTCTGGGCATTAAGTTTTGGAGGAGGCGTAACCGTTCTGCAGGGTAATTCAATTCAAAATTATAATCCATCTAATTCAACTCTTCCCGGTATTTCTAACGATCCGAATTTTTCCGCAGCATATGGTGGTGCTTATGATAATAATAATATATTCTGGGTTTCATTTTTTGCAACTAATTCGGGAAGATCTCTATATGCTTTATCGCCAGGCAACGTATGGATCGGATTTGCTAATCCTTCATTTCTTGGTTCGCCTACTCTATCTGAAATTGCTGTTGACTCCTATAATACTAAATGGGTGGTTTCAGCAGGTTCAAGGTCGGGAGTTTATTTCTTTAATGAAAACGGAACACTCAATAATCCTGATGACGACGTAGTAGGTTTTTATGATAACTCTGAGCTTGGGAGCGAAGTTGCTAATGTAACCGATGTCATTGTTGAAAAAAATAATGAAGTATGGATCTCTACAAATAACGGAGTCTTCATTGTAAGCAATCCCTACGGGGCAATACAAAATCCCAACAATAAACCACGCGCGCAAAAATTAGGAATAATTTCCGGTAATCTTAAAGTGCCCTTCACTGAAAATTGTCTGACAATTACAAATGATATTCTAAATGACAAATGGATAGGTACTGAAGCGAACGGCGTTTTCCATTTATCCGCAGACGGGTCGACATTAATAGAGCAATTTAACACTTCAAAGAGTCCGATACTTTCGAATAAAGTTTCTACAATAGCAGTAAGCAATAAAACAGGTAAAGCATTTTTTGGAACTCAAAAAGGTTTATCTTCATTGCTTACAGATGCAATTGAACCTGTTCAGGATTTTGATAAAATTATTGCCTCACCAAATCCATTCCTGCTCCCTTCTAATGTTAATATGAAAATTGACGGGCTTATTGAAAATTCTGTTATAAAAATAATTACTCTCAATGGAGAAGTTGTGAATGAGTTCGATTCACCGGGCGGAAGAATAGCTTTCTGGAATGGAAGAAATAAGAATAATGAGCTGGCATCAACGGGAGTTTACATAATTGTCGCCTATAATAAGGATGGAAGTAAAGTAGGCACCGGTAAAGTAGCTGTTGTGAATAAATAAATCAGAATATTTATGCTTGTAATACCTGTAATAGATATTAAAAACGGAATGTGCGTCAGGACGGTTCAGGGACATTCAACAAGTGAAGAATTTTATTGTGAAAGTCCTAAGACCATGGCAATGCTGTTTCGAAAAGAAAATTTTAAAGTAATTCATATTACAGATCTTGACGGAGCTTTGCAGGGCGATATGAAAAATTTTGATCTGATTAAAGAGATCACCCGGTCTGTTGATATACCCATTCAGCTCGGAGGCGGTATTAGGGATTTCAATATGGCGAAAAAGGTCATCGATGAACTGGGAATTTACAGACTTGTGATCGGAACTGCAGCCCTGACAGATCCTGATTTTATAAAGCGCATCATAGATAAATTTTCCTCCAGCAAAGTCGCCATTTGTATTGATGAAAAACTGAATGATGTTGTTATGGATGGATGGATAAATTATGCGGGAATCACACCGCTGGAATTTGCGCAGCAGATGGAATCTATAGGCGTCAAAAGAATTATTTATCAGGATGTCACACGTGTTGGCAATTTATCAGGACCTCACACTGACAGGCTGATTGAGATCGCTAAAAATACTAAACTTAAAATTACATCGGCCGGAGGAATTTCGAATTATGCTGATCTGAAAAAAGTAAAGGAGATCGAACATCTCGGAATAGATTCTGTCATGATCTCCCGGGCATTATATGAAAATCAATTCCCTTGTCAGAGAATTTGGAGAGATCTTGAAACTCTTGATACTTCCCTGAAGCTGCCTGAGGTTAATTAATTTTTTCTTACTATTTTGTAAATTTTATCATCACCGTCCCTGGGATTTCCCCTGCCGTCTTTATTACTTGTTGAGAAATAAATAGCCCCGTCCGGTCCTTCAACGATATCCCTGATTCTTCCAAAGTCAGCTTCCGGCAGCAATTCACCTGAAATAACTTTCGAAGGGTTTTTATCATTTATTATAACTCTCATTATGCCATTACCTCTTAAACATCCGAAGAAAAGATTATTTTTAAACTCCGGTATTGAATCTGATTTATAAATCATACCTGATGCCGGAGCAATTGCAGGGGTATATTCCAGAACGGGCGAAATCATTCCTTCTTTACTTTCTTCATGGGAAACTACAGGCCACCCGTAATTGCCTCCTTTAATAATTACATTCACTTCATCCCCTCCGCCCGGACCGTCGAAGCCTGATGGACCATGCTCTGTCTCGTACATTGTATTTGTTCCGGGATACCAGTCAATTCCCTGTGAATTTCTGTGGCCATAACTCCACACCGGATTATCGGGAAAAGGATTATCAGTAGGAATTGTTCCGTCAGAATTTAATCTCAGAATTTTTCCGTATAAAGTATTGATGTCCTGTGCCAGCTGTCTTTCACCTGCATCTCCTGTAGTTATGTAAAGCTTTCCGTCAGGTCCGAATTTAATTCTGCATCCGGCATGATATCTCTCAGCAGGTAAGTTGTCGATAATTAATTTTTCACCTGTAAGTGCATCACCGTCATCTTTATATCTCATAACTTTAACCTTCAGCTTTTCATTTTTGCCATAAGCATAACTTACATAAATTAATTTGTTATTTCTGTAATCCGGATCCAGTGCAAGTCCCATTAACCCTTCTTCTCCGTTTGATGAAACCTCATCAAAAACTTTCAGCGGCTTATCAATCAGATTTCCGTTTTGAATAATTCTCAGCTTCCCTATTCTTTCAGTAACGAGCATTCTGTCCTTATCAGTAAATACTATGCTCCACGGGACAAATATTTTCTCAGTCACCACTTTAATTTCATAACCTTTATCTGAAGCCTTTTTTTTGGATTCAGGCTGCTCTGTCTTTATATAATCATCTCTTGTAGATGAAGGTTTACACGACAGAAAATTAATCTGGTAAATGAAAAATACTGCCAGGAGAAAATTTATCATTATTGTCTTTTTCTGAATTTAACGAATTTTCATTTTAATAATTTCACCATAATTTTTATAATCCAATAATCAGCTCATCAATTTTTAAAAACAATATTGCCTTTCTTAATTACCGTTTCAAGATTATTCACTCCAAAATTATATATTAAATATTTATAAGAAGGCATATCAAATATCAGTATGTCTGCCTGTTTGCCCGTTTCAATGCTCCCGGTCTTATTTTCCAGATTAAGAGAAAAAGCGGCATTAATAGTAACAGCATTTATTATTTCTTCAGCTGTCATATTAAGTTTCAATGAAGCCAGAGACATTATTATCTGTAAATTTTCTGTCATGCAGCTTCCGGGATTAAAATCCGTTGCTAATGCAACAGGGATATTGTTCCGGATCAGCTCACGCGCAGGTGCATAATCAATATTAAGAAAGTATGATACTCCCGGTAAAACCGCTGCAATAATTTTTCTGTTACTTTTATTATTGTTATGTGCAGCGAGCTTAAGAATATCTTTAGAGTTCATGACTTCAAGATGGTCTACGGATGCCGCGTGATTCTTTATTGCGACTCCGATTCCACCGATGGAATTGAACTGGTCCGTGTGAAGTTTCGGGATAAGTCCGAATCTCTTTCCAAGTGTAAATATTTTATCGGCATCTTCAGTATCAAAATAATTCTTTTCGACAAATACATCTATGAATGTTGCAAGCTTTTCTTTTGTAATTATCGGGATCAGATTATGACATATCTCATGGAGATATTCTTTCTTTGATTTACCTTCTGGAATGGAATGAGCTCCGAGAAAAGTTGACACTATATCAATCTGATATTTATTTTCCTGGTTAAGTTCTTTCAAAATTTCAAGACATTTGATCTCATTTCCCAGATCAAGACCATATCCCGATTTGCCTTCCAGTGTTGTGGTTCCGTATGAAATAAATTTATTTAATCTTCCGGCAGCAATCTCTTTCAGATTTTGTTTCTGAGTGTTCCTCACAGAATTTACGGTTGATAAAATTCCGCCTCCGCTCTTTGCAATGTCCTGATATGATTTACCTGCAAGCCTCATCTCATATTCGTTTTCCCTGGAACCTGCAAATACAAAATGTGTATGGGAATCTATAAAGCCCGGAAAAATGATTTTATTTCTTGCATCAATTATTTCATACTTCGTGGACTTGTTTGTGGAGAGAAACTTTTTTAGCTCTGAATTATTTCCGATAAAAGATATTTTATCCTTCTCAATGAATAAATTACTGTTCTCAACCAATCCGATATCAGACTGTTTCCTGCCTGACTTTGGAAATCGTGACCTGTTTCTGCAGGTAACAAGCTGTTTAATATCTTTTATAAGTATATCCATATCCAAATTAATTCTGCATTGAAAATAATCTTTGATCTACAGTCTGGTTCGTTCAATCCTGCGAACATATTTAAAAAACAAACCCTAAATTTCCTTAAAGAAATTCAGGGTTGTAAATAACATTACATCAAAAATTAAACAACTGATGCTAACAGCTGTTCCTTGTATTTATCAATTTCATGTACTCTCCAGCATGCTGCCGTGTGCCCCGGTTCAATTTCGACCACAGGCGGAGGTTCGTTCCAGCACTTGTCAATTACAAATGAACACCTTGTACAAAAATGACAGCCCTTTGGATAATTTGTTGGTGCAGGAACATTTCCTTCAATGGTCGCAAGTCTTGACTTATTTTTACTTAGCTTAGGAATTGAATTAAGAAGACCAATAGTATAGGGATGCTTTGGATTATAAAATATCTGATCAACATTTCCGTATTCTGCAATTTTAGATGCGTACATTACCGCAACTCGTGTAGACACTTCCGCGATTACTCCGAGATCATGTGTTATCATTATAACACCCATGCCAAGTTCATTCTGA
>JBDTWU010000357.1:0-2227 GCA_040006535.1 bacterium
TTAAGATTTCAAATGCTCATTCTGTTTTAATGGTCTCTATTTTTGTGAAAAACTGTGCAACTGATTTCATGAATTTGCACTAATTATTGATAATGAAATTAATTTTAAAATCTTTACCCGGAGATTTCAATAAATTTTTTGTTTGCGGCTTCGGGGCTTATGGTAAAATATATGACAATTTTTTTTTCAATTTTGAAGCAGTTAATTTGATCAACAACAATATTAAGTATGCTTTCATCTTTATTTAAAAGTAATGATTCATCTTCGCCGGAGTTTCAGGGACTTGTAACGAGGTGGGATAATTTTTTAGTGAAAATTAAGGAAAGATATCATGAAGTCTTGCAACAAGCCGAGGAACCTCTGAAGAATGTGATTAATAACATTCAATACGATACAGTAATCATTCACAATATTAAAACCGGTCTTTACAGTCAGGCAGTCGAGCAGCTTTCCCGGAAAGTTGATGAAGGGTGGAATAAAATGGAAGCTGAGATGGGAAAGCTTGGAGTATCACGCAGTTTTATTACAGAGCAGCATCAGAAATCTGATACATTTAAAGAAACGCTCGCCAATGAATTTAAATATTTTGAAGTCAGCCTGTACGGAAAAGCGGCCCGGCAAATTCTTGAAAATGTCAGAAAACATATTAATGAGAATAAGCTTCACAGCTGCACGCAATGCGGGGCTGAGCTGCCGATTAAAATTTATTCGTTCATGTCGGTAAATATAAAGTGCGAAAGTTGCGGATCGGTCAATACATACAAGCCGGACGACAGGATCAGGGCGCTGGAATATTATGTAATTAATCATCTTGCGGAAGAGCAGGCCTTCCCTGCAAAGCTGAAAGCTAAACATGATAAGAATGCACAGAAGGAATATTTCAAAACATATTATGGATTTTTAATTGAGAATGTTCCTGATAAGAAAGATTTTTATCAGAGGGAGATGGATGAAAGAATCAATAATCCTTTTTTCAGCATGGCATTCTGATTATTGGGATAATAAAAAACTGAAACGCTGATGGACACTGATCTGAAATGAATCCGTTCAATGAGATGCTTTATAATAAAATAATAAACGTTATGGCAAAATTAATTTCATTATCAAACACGTCAGCGGTGATCCTAAAAGAACAGCATGAATTTTTTTTTCAGATAGAGAATTGAATTAGAAATTCAATAGTAATATATTGCATAAGTGAAAAAAAAAACGAGATGAAAAATAATAAGGACTACAGTAGTCAGGAAATATTTGAAGAAGTTGAATTTGAATCTTCAAAAATCAATAAAGACGATCTGAACGAAATTGTTTCAGGAGAAAATAAGATCCTGAGAAAAACTTCACGGCTTGATCTTAACAGGTACAGCAAGTTCATAAAACAGGTCAAGCTGGTGATAAGCCTGTTAAAAGATTTCAAAAATAAAAGTTACACTGATATTCCCTGGAGATCGATTGCACTGATAACCGCCGCCATACTTTATTTCATTAATCCATTTGATTTAATACCGGACATACTTCCTGTATTGGGATTTACTGATGATGCTTTACTTTTTGTCTCAGTATTCAAATCCATACAGGTCGACCTCGAGAAATACGGGAAATGGAAAGGAATAAATACGCGCGAATATTTTTAAAAATATAATCAGAAATATAATATCAAGTATTGCCCGACAAAATTAAACTGCTTTTCATCGGAGATATAATCGGCGAGCCCGGTTTCAATCTCACAAAAACACTTCTGCCAACCTTCATTACAAAGCATAAAATAGATTTTGTAATTGCTAACGGAGAAAACATTACTGACGGAAAAGGTATTGTTGAAAAAGACGGAAAGAGACTGCTCGAACTCAATATCAATGTACTTACCGGAGGTAATCACACGATGGATAAGATACAGGCCCATAAATATCTCAATGAAACTAATAATGTTCTTCGTCCGCTGAATTATCCCAGAGGCGCATACGGTCATGGTTACGGGATTTTTAAAATTCCGGAAACGGAACTGAAGATCGGAATTATAAATCTTCAGGGAAGAGTTTTCATGAAAAGCATTGATTGTCCATTCAGGGCATTTGACTGGGTATATGAGAAAATAAAATATGAAACGAACATAGTGTTCGTAGATTTTCATGCTGAAGCTACAGCGGAAAAAATTGCATTCGGATGGTATGTAAACGGAAGAGCTTCTGTAGTAGTCGGGACACATACACATGTTCCGACTGCTGAT
>JBDTWU010000358.1:0-11841 GCA_040006535.1 bacterium
GATATGGTTAAAAAACTAAAAGTAACCGATTGCACTAATACCAATCCTGATTTGAGGAACGTTAATTATAAATATAAAATAAAGGGTGTTACTACTGAATCCGGAAATGATATTAATTGCTCCTCTGTCATTATTACGTCGGGAACATTTCTTAATGCAATCATGCATACAGGGAAGACTAATGTTAAAGGAGGAAGAATTGATGAGAAATCTGCAACCGGACTTTCTGAATGTATGCTGAATCTAGGATTTGAAACCCGGAGATTAAAAACCGGAACACCTCCCAGGTTAAATAAAAAAACCATCGACTTTTCAAAAACTGAAGTTCAAACAGGGGATATAGATCCTAAGCCATTTTCACACATGAAATACAAATCCTTTCCTTTTCTGCAACAAGTTGAATGCTTTCTTACCCATACAAATGATAAAACACATCAAATCTTAAGAACGGGCTTTCAAGATTCGCCGATGTTTACGGGAAGAATTAAAGGTATTGGCCCGAGATACTGCCCGTCAATTGAAGACAAGATTTCGAGATTTTCTGAAAAACCCCGACATCAGATCTTCCTGGAACCTGAAACGATAGAAGGGGATACTATCTATATGAATGGATTCTCCACGAGTTTACCTTTTGAAGTACAGGAAAAAGCAGCACAAACAATTAAGGGGCTTGAATCTGTAAGGCTGTTAAAACAAGGATATGCGGTTGAATATGATTTTTTTCCGACTCATCAGATCAATTTAACTTTGGAGACAAAATTAGTGTCCGGATTATATACTGCTGGTCAGATTAATGGAACATCAGGATATGAGGAAGCTGCTGCACAAGGATTGATAGCCGGAATTAATGCGGCTTTAAAAATAAAAAAATTCGAACCTTTTATTGTTAAAAGAAGTGAAGGGTATATTGGAGTTTTGATTGATGATCTGATAAATAAATGTCCTGAAGAGCCTTACCGGATGTTTACCTCATGCGCTGAATACAGACTGGTTCTCCGCCAGGATAATGCAGATCAGAGGCTGATGAAATATGGTCATAAATTTGGTCTGATAGAAGATGCTTTAATTGAAAACCTCGCTGAGAAAATGGATCTAATAAAAGATGGGACAGCTTATTTTAATACAAATACTATCAGCCCAAAATATATCAATCAATATTTATATAAAAACAATTCGAGCAGCCTCACTCAAAATGAATTTTTATTCAATCTAATTAAAAGAAATGAAATAAAACTGAGCGAATTACTGGAGTTGGAATATTTTAAAGGTAATAACCTCATCGATAAATTAAAGCTCAACCAATCTTCGATCGAACAAATAGAAATTGACATAAAGTATAAAGGATACATAGACAGGCAGGATCAGCAGATCAATTATTTTGCAAAGAACGAAGAGATAAAGATACCTTACGATTTTAAGTATGAAAAAATAAAATCGTTATCGGCTGAAGCACTGGAAAAATTAAGCAAGATAAAGCCATACTCAATAGGTCAGGCAATGAGGATTGCCGGTGTAAGGCCGTCTGATATTTCTGCAGTCATGATTTATATGCGCGGGTGACAAAATGGTGTTACGACAAAATAAACAAATATATAAACGGATGTATATAAAAGTTAAATAATTTTAAAAAAATTATTAATTAAAAGAAGCTCAGTTCAATGGAGTTTCTGAGTTAAAATTCAGATGACGGATAATTCAATAAAAAAAATTCTATCCAATCTCTCAACCGCAAATCAAAAATTGCGGGAAGTTTATCCCGGTGACAGTGCTGAAAGACAGCCTGTTCAGACGGTTTATGGCGGGGCTCAGCTTTTCAAACACAATTCTATAAAAAGGATAGGGGAGCTTGCATTAAAATATTTTACAGAATATGCTCCGGATAAGAATTCGTTTGCGAAGGCATTAGAACTAAATGGAGACCCGGAATTAATTGACAGTGTATATTATAAAGTTTTAGAAAAATTAAAAACAGAAGCTGTTGAAGATTTCAGAATTGATTTCGAAGACGGATTCGGAATTCGTCCCGATAAAGAGGAGGATGAAACTGCGGCATTCGCTGCGAAGGAAGTTGTCATTGGAATGAATGAGAATTTACTGTCACCTTTTATAGGGATCAGAATAAAAACTTTTTCTGAAGAATTAAAAAGCAGGGCGATCAGGACTTTGGATATATTTCTGACAACTCTTTTAGAAAAGTCAAAGGGAAAGCTTCCGGAAAACTTTGTAGTCACATTGCCAAAGGTAACTGTGGCAGAACATGTTGCCGCACTTGTTGAAATTTTTGAGATGCTTGAATCTAATCTGAACTTATCTGCCGGATCTTTGAAAATGGAAATAATGATAGAAACTACACAATCAATTTTTGACACTGAAGGAAATATAAATATATTATCCCTTGTCAAAGCAGGTAGAGGCCGATGTAAAGCCGCTCATTTTGGTGTATATGATTATACGGCTTCTTGTGACGTAACCGCACAGCTTCAATCAATGAGACATCCGGTGTGTGATTTTGCAAGACATTTAATGAAAGTTTCTCTTGCAGGAACAGGAGTTTGGCTTTCAGATGGCGCTACGAATGTAATGCCTGTTGGTCCGAATAAAGGTGATAATCTTACCATGGATCAAAAGAAACAAAATACGGAAACAGTTCATCATGCCTGGAAACAATCCTATGATGATATTCAGCATTCTTTAAGCAGCGCATTTTATCAGGGTTGGGATCTTCATCCCGCGCAGCTTCCCATAAGGTATGCCGCAGTGTATATGTTCTTTCTTCAAGGCCTGAGTCAGTCCTCAACACGTTTAACCAATTTCATCGAAAAGGCTGCTCAGGCTACACTGATCGGAGATGTATTTGATGATGCAGCGACAGGGCAAGGTCTTCTCAATTATTTTTTGCGTGCCCTTAATTGCGGAGCAATCACCGAAGAAGAAATTTTAAAAACAGGACTTACAATAAGTGAAATCAGAGGAAAGTCATTTTTGAAGATATTAGAGATCAGGAAGAAATGATTTGGATTTGTTAAGCAGTATTCCGGACGAAATCAATTATTTGCTGAACGTATATTTGCTGAACTTCACTGATTCGATTTTTAATAAACATCTGCTTATCTGAGTTGTATTTTGAATTAAAGAACGTTTACCTCAGTCTCCTCATTTCTCTGTATAGTTGACTGATGAAACAATAAATAAAATTTAAACTTTGTTTTTCAATTATACCTACAATTGATGGCAGTTAAAATTATTTATTCTGATCTTTTCCAAAAATTTCCCGGACTTGTATTCGGATTCAGTACAAAGATCGGGGGAGTATCGGATGGGCTATACTGCATGAACCTTAGTGTCTCGGTCGGTGATGATCCTAAAAATGTAAAGCGTAACCGGAAATTATTTTTTGACACTTTGGAAATTAAGAACGAAGAAGTTACACTTCAAAAACAAATCCACTCGACAATAATAAATTATTTTGAAAAGCCCGGACATCCGGAGACCGGAGATGCAATGTATACCGATGTGAAAAATAATTTTCTAACAATCAGTGCAGCCGACTGCATACCAATTTTTTTATTTGACCCGGTAAAGAAAATTGTAGCAGCCGTTCACTCAGGATGGAAAGGCACTTCCGGAAAAATACTTACAAAGACTGTTCAGGAATTACAAAAAAAGTTTTATATTGATATTTCAGAACTGATTGCCTTCATAGGGCCGGGGATATCCGTTGAGAATTATGAAGTTGGAGAGGAAGTTGCACAATTTTTTGAAGGCGATGTTAAAACAAAAAAAAGTAATAAGTACTTTTTAGATCTGAAGAAAGATAATTTTAATCAGCTAATAGGGTCCGGAGTCAGGAAAGAAAACATTGAAGTAAGTGAGCTATGTACTTTCAGAGAGAAAGATTTATTGCATTCCTTTCGAAGAGACGGAAATAGTTCCGGAAGGATGTTTGGAATTATCGGGATGCGATCATAGGCGTTATGAATATAAAATTAAATTTTTAAACACCAAAAGTTAGATGCGATCCGGCAATTTTTTTTTAAATACATTATAACTATAGATTGTAACAAGCGCCATAAATACTCCACCTGTTATAAATGGAAATTTATAGCCGAGATGCTGATATACAAATCCTCCCCATACAGGTCCGAAAAATCGTGCAAGCGAACTCAGAGATTGATTAATTCCAAGGACGGTTCCCTGCTGATCACGGTTTATGTTTTGTGATAAAAGGCTGATTGTAACCGTATTGCTCATGCCATTTCCTACACCCAGCAAAAATATGAATGTAAGAAGAAAATAAATATTTGGTGAAAAACCGATCAAACCCAATCCAAAGATAGCGAGAAAATTTCCCAGTATAACAGTTTTTTCTTCACCTGCTATTCTCTGAACTATTTTAATAAAAAATATCTGAACAAATGCACCGACGATACCCATAAAAGAAAAAAGATAACCTATCTGCGCCTGATTCAGATTGAGCCCTTCCTTCCTCTCAGCAAATAATTGAATAGTTCCGAAGATATTAGAAAAAGCAAAAACAACCACGAAAAATATTATTATATATTTTCCGATGGATTTATCTTTCAGTATGCTGATTATTACTCTTACATTCAAAGGGTTTGTGCTTTTTCTATTTTCCCGGTTCATCAGTTGTATTTCTTTAGGTAAAGTTTCTTTAAAAATAAAAAGGCACAATAAAGCAGCGATGAGAGCAAGACCTGCCGATACATACACCGGAAACCCATAGCCATACTGCTGCGAGAGAACACCGCCGATTGCCGGACCGAATACGAAACCGAGAGAGAATGCCGCACTGATCATTCCTATACCTTTTGTTCTTTCTTCACGGCTTGTGATGTCAGATATAACAGCCTGAGCAGCGGAAATATTTGCTGCGAACACTCCGGCAAATGCCCGTGCCACGAGTAACAAAACAGTGGAAAGAATTAATCCTGAAAAAACCAATGCAAGTAAAAGGTATGATATTACACTCCCAACCAAGCTCATCACTAAAATCGGCTTGCGGCCATACCTGTCCGACAATGAACCCCATACAGGAGTAAATAAAAACTGCATCAGAGAAAATATTCCGGCTATCAATCCGATCATTGATTCGCTGATGTGCAATTCATTTACCGAGAACGAAGGCAGCAAAGGTATTATAATTCCGAATCCAAGGAGATCAATAAATATTGTGAGGAAAATTATTATAAGTGCCGGTCTGTTCTTCAACGGATGATTATTTAAGCTTCATAAACTGGTACGGGGCAGAATGAAACTATAAAAATGAAAAAAGTACTCCAGCCAATCAACATTCTTTTGTGATCAAGAGGCTCTTCATTCTCAGAATAAGTAGGAGGGTGTTTAATTTTAATAACGAAGAAAATTAATGCTGCCCAGACCAGCCAGTTGATTGAGCCCGAATTATTGTTAATACCAATTAAAGGAAGCAGGCCCATTAAACCGAAAACTATCAGGAGCATAAATACCAAATATGCAAGATATTTATGTTTTTCACCAAACATCGCGTATGAGATGTGTCCGCCGTCAAGCTGACCGACAGGAAGCATATTCAAAGAAGTAATAAGTAGTCCAAACCAGCCGACACAAAGAAAGGGATAATGATAAATTTCATTCATGGGCGGCATAAAAACATCAGGTGATGAGGTAAAAATTCTTTCAAAGCTGAGAAACAAAATATTATAACCGAATGTAAATCCACTGAGTGGAATTCCGGTAGATGCATATTCAGGATGAAGTGTATAAAGATAATCGATTGGAGGGAGGTTAGTGAAACCGATAATTAAAATTATAACCGATGTGATCCATCCGGCAATAGGACCGGCAGCACCTATATCCAGCAGGGCACTCCGGCTGTAATATCTGGCTTTCATTCTGATGACAGCCCCCATTGTCCCAAACGGATTTAAAAAAATAAACGGGAATGGGACGTAAAAAGGAAGTGTCACAGGAACATTATGCATCTTTGCGGCGAAGTAATGACCGAACTCGTGTGTGGAAATTACAAGTAAAATTAATATAGAATAGGTAAGTCCGAACGAAAAATTTTCCAGCTGATAAGGATCTTTATTAGCCCAGAATACCCCCGCTATAGTTGTTGTAAAGAAAGTAAGAATGAAGAGAACAATATTGACCCAAACACCAAAACCTTTTTTTGTTTCATTATCCTGCTCTATGTATTCCTCAGCTCTCTGTTCACTGAATTGTGGTTCGAATTGACTCATTTGCTTTGTGTAAAATAAAAAATTTTAAGCTAACATGAAATGTAACTATTGTGAGTTGAAAACCTATTTTAGAAGGCTGATAAAAAAGAACATTGAATGAATAAATAATAAAGTTATATAATATTGAACTGCCGTTAAATTCTTTAAAGCATTATTCATTGGGAGAAAATTAAAAAACAATTTCTCCGAAGGTAACATTTTCAAATTCATGACCATACAAATAAGTTTATTTAAAAATAAAATCATTTAAATCGTTATTAAAAATAATCATATTTACAAAACAACTTTATAAAATAAACATGATCATTGAACGAAGATAATTTTAATATTTTTGAAAAAAGGCAGGGCACAAGAAAGGGTCCGCTTGCTAACATGCCGCCGCTGATTTTTATTTTCCTGTCACTGACCATAGTTTTTATTCTGTACCAGATTGTAGGGGGATTAATTTCTTTTTTAGTTACCGGTGAAGATCTCAACATCAAAGATGAGAATTTAAATCTGATCAGAGTGATTCTTACATTCGCACAGTTCATGTTCATTCTTTTCCCTTCGGTCTTTCTTGTAATGCTGCAGGATAATAACATCAAAAAAACTTTCAGGCTTGAAAGACCGAAGATTGCGGTTTTTATATTTGCTATAATCGGGATACTGGTGGTTCAACCATTTCTCCAGGCGTATTTGTATTATCAGAATGAATTAATATTTTCCCTGCCTTTCGGGCAGGAATTTATTAACTCAATTAAAAAGCTATTCGATGTGCTTGAATCAACGACGGAAAAACTGGTTACAGCCGGAACGGTTCCTGAATTTTTGCTGATCGTAGTTGTGATAGCAGTTACGCCGGCAATCTGCGAGGAATTTTTATTCAGAGGGTTAGTATTGAAAAACTTTGAAAAGATCACTGTTGCTTCCAGGGCAATTTTCTTTTCAGGCTTAATATTTGCTTTCTTTCATTTTCACCCATTCAATCTCATACCACTCACGGTACTTGGAATATTTTTAGCCTTTGTAGTATATCACAGCGGAAGTATTTATACCTCGGTAGCCTGTCATTTCATAAATAATTTTATTTCAGCGCTGGCTGTATTTATTTTGGGCACGGATGCTTTAAGCGCGCGGAATGCGGCTGTGATGACCTCACAGGAGCAAATACAATTTATATTATTAGGAATATTTTCGCTAGCTGCCTTTATTGGAATTATTATGCTTATAAAAAAACATTCCATCACAAAAGACCAGTTAACCGAAGTTAATATAACGGCAAATGAGTAACCTTGTAAAAAGAATACTGGCAGGAGCTGCGGGAATTCCTCTGATATTGACAGCATGCTATTACGGCGGAATTATTTTTTTCATATTTACCGCGGTCGTCAGTTCAATCGCCTTATGGGAATTTCATACTATGTTTGAAAAGAAAAATTTTTTTCCGATGAAATATACTGCGATAATTTTTTCAATATTAATAATGATAAGTCTCCGCGAGATGGACGATGGAGAATTTGTTTCAATCTTAACGAGCTTAATTTTTACAATAGTTTTTTCCACAATTGAAATTTTTCGTTCTGAAAAAAGACATCCTGTGAATGTAATGATTGAACTGTTCGGATATTTATATATAACCATACCCTTTGCATTGCTTGCATCACTTAATAAACCCGATCATGGATTTAAGATTAATATTTTAATCTATATATTCATTCTAATCTGGACATGCGATACAATGGCCTACTTCGGGGGAAGAATTTTCGGGAAACATCAGCTGTCTGCAATAAGCCCGAAGAAAACATGGGAAGGGTCTGCCGCAGGATTTTTTTTTACAGTAATAATTTCTTTACTTATACATATTATTTTTCCTGATAAATTATCTTTAACAGATGCTGTCATATTCGGAATTATTACAGGTATTTTTTCCCAGGCAGGAGATCTTTTTGAATCTCTGATAAAAAGATATTGCGATGTAAAGGATTCTTCAGACATTATACCCGGACACGGAGGGGTTCTCGACAGATTTGACAGTCTGGTTTTTGTTGCACCGGTTATATATATATATATAATGTTAAGGGGATGAAAAAAATATAATGCTCTTGATATTATAGTTTAATAAGGCCAGAACTTTTTTTGTTTTATAAAAAAAAGATAGTTGAATATTAAAGTTATTCTTGTAATTTGTATTAAATCAAAATTCATAAATCAGACGAAAATAATCTTCAGGATTAATTGGTAAAACAATTAAGAAAAAAATGCAGACGAAGAAAAGCACAAAGAAAACACCGAAGGAATCGAAATTAAAAAAAAGTTTTCCGCAAACGACGGATGAGGATAGAACGCTCCGGAATGAAAAAGAAATTGAGGAAATGCTTGAAGAAGAAATGCTCGGAGAGCTGGATGAGGAAGATGATGAAGAATTCATTCATAATGTAGAAGAGTTTAAGAAGGGTCATTCAAAGGCTAAGATGATCAGCGTCTATAAGAAAATAGGAAAGCCAAAATTTGCAGAGATAAGCAAGTTGGACCCGAAAAATCTTAAGGCTGAACTCAGAAGACTGATCGTAACACTCGATGAACACAAAATTATTGTTCATTCGCACGGCGAATATGACGACAAGGAAAAGTACAGGTTCATAACCGAAGATATCTTTAAAGAATTTATAGAAGACGACAAAAAGCAGAATTTCACTTTTGTATATGAAGATTATCATCCTGAAGTAGAGGACGATGATGAGAATGAAGAAAGTTTTGAGGAAGGAATTTAAAAACAATTTTTTAAAACTCTATTATCTGTACAATGCCTGTATTCAGCAGCAACAATGATCCCGGCTCACCAATAATTGATTTCTCGTTAAAAGGTATTGACGGTAAATTTTATTCACCTGAAAAATTTAAAGACGCGGAAATATTTGTAATTATTTTTCAATGCAATCATTGTCCATATGTAAAAGCTGTGATGGACAGATTTGTTTCGCTTCAGGAAAAATACATGGATAAAAAGGTTCAGCTCATAGGGATCAATTCAAATGATCCTGTGGCCTATCCCGAGGATTCATTTGAAAACATGATTCGGTTTGCGGAAAAATATAATATTAATTTCCCGTACTTAGCCGATGACACTCAGCAAACCGCAAGAGAGTATGGTGCTGTTTGCACTCCCGACATTTACGTTTATGATAAGGAAAGAAAATTAAGATACAGAGGACGACTTGACGACAGCTGGAAAGATAAAAGCAAAATAACTTCAAAGGACCTTGAGAATGCAATTGAGCTTTTGCTTTTAGGAAAGAAAATTGATTTTCAGCAAATCCCATCGATGGGATGCTCTATAAAATGGAAAGACATACCAGCCACTTAAAAAATCCGCAAAATTATTTGTCGCAAAGACTAAAGATGCGGGTTTACTGCATAGCGGAACTTCAGTAATTCTTGCAGCACTATCAGGGGTATTAATAAATAAACAAATAGCTATTTACCCAATTAACAATTTTAAAACAACATAAGACTTCAAAATAAATTGTAAGAAAATATTAATTAGACTAATTTGCCAAAGTTTTTTAAATATAATTTATAATGCCAAAGTTAGTTATCGTCCGTCATGGACAATCCCTGTGGAATCTTGAAAATCGGTTTACCGGATGGATTGATATAGATCTTTCTCCGGCTGGTGAGGAAGAGGCTAAAAAAGCGGGTGAAAAATTAAAGAATTATAAATTCGATGAGGCATTCACTTCAGTTTTAATAAGAGCACAGAGAACTCTTGATTTTATTCTCAATAAGATTGGTCAGAAGGATATTCCTGTTTATAAAGATAAGGCGTTGAACGAGCGAATGTATGGTGACTTGCAGGGGCTGAACAAAGATGAATGCAAAGTTAAGTTTGGCGATGAACAGATTAAGATCTGGAGAAGAAGTTACGACGTAGCGCCTCCAAACGGTGAAAGCCTGAAGACAACTTCAGAAAGAGTTATGCCGTTTTATCATGAAAAGATAGAGCCGGAGCTGAAGAAAGGAAAAAATATTCTGATCTCAGCGCACGGCAACAGTCTCCGGGCCCTTATGATGTTTCTTGAAAAATTAACACCCGAACAAATACTTCAAACCGAAATTCCAACCGGATCTCCAAAAGAATATATTCTTGACAATGATCTGAATGTCCTCGAAACCAAATACCTCTGATTGCCTGCTTCAAAAATAAAAAATATTGTTTTAGACCTCGGAAACACTTTGGTTTATTTTGATTACTGTTATTTCTTTGACGGAGTAGCGAGACTCGAGAAAAGAGTTAACGCAAGAAAATTTAAAAAATATTTTGCAGATAATAAGTTTGATTCAAAAATCTGCGGTAACCGTTTAAATATTAAGCAGGCGTTCAGACTTCTGAAAAAAAAATTTGATCTTCGCATCAGCTATTCTGATTTTCACTATTTATATTGTGACATCTTCTGGGAGAATTCACAGATGAAGAATTTTCTTGAGAATAAATTACTCGACTCGAATTATAAAATTTATATTCTTTCAAATATAGACTCATCCCATATAAACTTCATAGATCACAACTTCCCATATGTAAGGCTTGTCAGAAAAAGGATTTTATCATACAAGATCATGGCAATAAAACCGGATAAAAAGATTTTCAGATATTTAACGCAGAAATATAATATAAAGCCCGAAGAATCAATTTTCATTGATGATGTTAAGTTGAATATTTTATCCGCAAAATCTCTGAATTTCAACACCATTCATTACACTTCACACAAAAGGTTTACTGGAGAATTCAATAAGCTGATAAAAGCCGTGTAACCGGACAGCAACTGCCGCGGATTATTTTTACCGTTTAAATAAGAGCAGGTTTATAATAACTCAATAGCAAAAGTTAAAAGTAAATATTATTTTTGTTAAAATAATATTGAAAATCAGATTAATCAAATAATTAAATTAAAATGAAAAACTTATTTTATGTTATAATTATTCTTTGTTTAGCATCTGCCTATGCGCAGGCTCAGACAATGAATGTGACTTATAAAACCCTCACCAACAAGAAGGATTCAATGAATTATACTGTGAGCGCTACTTATCCGCAGGTTAACTTCGGACCCGACGCATTAATGGGAGTGAGAGGCATTGCACAGGACATAAATAATTCTCTGGAGATAGAAGTAAATGGGATCATCAAAAGTTTTACGAAAGATGTATTCAATATGCCCCAAAAAACTATTAACGGTAACGGCAGTTCGCTTGAAATCACAAGCCGGGCGTGGGTTTCAAACGGATCAATGCTTTCTACAGAGCTCACTACTTTTAACAGCATTGCCGGAATGGCACATCCTATGACAACAATTACAACTTTTAATTACAATGTTAATGGGGCGGGGCCATTGACTCTTGCAAGTCTGTTCAAAAGAGATGCAGACTATTTGAAAATTATTTCTACTACAGCAATTACTGTAATAACTGCAAAGGCAGAAAAAGAAGGTTATACAAATATTAATGATATGATAATCAGCGGTGCTGCGGCGGATGCAAAAAATTTTACAGAGTGGACGGTTCAGAATGATAGTCTGAATATTGTATTTAATCCGTATCAGGTTGCACCCTATGTTTTCGGAAT
>JBDTWU010000359.1:0-9853 GCA_040006535.1 bacterium
CCAATTTAGAATTTTTATAAGTTATATTTGTTCATTAATCTCACATGAAATCTCTTTTAGCCTTAATTCCCTATCTGAAAAAGTACAGGAAAAAATTCTCTCTTGGATTTATATTTATAATTTTTTCAAATGCGACTGACAGCATATACCCGCTTGTGATTGGAGCTGCGGTGGATGACCTTACTAACGGGACATTGCGAAATTCGATGCTCACATATGCTCTTATTGGTGTTGGTGTTGTTATTCTCCGGGGGATATTTCTGTTTATGACAAGACAGACACTCATCGTAACATCGCGCGAAATAGAAAATGATCTCCGTTATGATTTTTTTGCACATCTTCAGACATTATCCAGGACCTTTTATAACACAAGGTCTACAGGTGATATCATGGCACATGCAACCAATGATATCAGCAATGTCAGGAACTTTGTCGGACCCGGAATCATGTATTCGATCCAGACCTCTACAAGAATAGTGATTACAATGTTCGTTCTGATGTCAATCAGTCCTTCACTTACTGTTTATACTCTGGCTCCCTTGCCTCTGATTACATTTATAGTTTACAAAGTCGGCAAACTGACATTTCACCGGTCGCTCAGAGTTTATGAGATATTTTCTGATCTTACTTCGAAGGCGCAGGAGAGCCTGTCCGGCATTAGAGTGATCAAATCATATGTAAGAGAAAAAAATGAAAGTCTGGAATTCGATAAGATATCTTACGACTATCAGAGAAAAAATCTTATGCTTGCAAAGGTACAGTCTTTTTCTTTTCCAATGATGTTTCTGCTGACGAGTCTTTCAGTTATTATAGTAATTTATTTTGGCGGCACAAAGGTAATGGCTGGTACGCTGACTATCGGGAATATTTCTTCATTCCTAATTTATCTCGGACAATTAACCTGGCCTATGATTGCATTCGGATGGATTATTAATCTCGTGCAAAGAGCTGCTCCTTCAATGCAGAGGCTTATGAACATTATAAATACGAAATCCGATATTTCAGATACCGGCGATACAGATGAGGCAATTACAGAAAAAAAAGTTGAAGGTGAAATAGAATTCCGGAATGTGTCATTCAAATATCCCCTGGCAAATGATTTTGTACTTAAGAATATTAATTTAAAAATAAGAAAGGGATCTACTCTCGGAATAATCGGAGAAACCGGCACCGGCAAGAGCACATTAATAAATCTGATTCCAAGAATCTGGGATACGACCGGGGGAAATATTTATATAGATGGATATAACATTAAAGAAATTCCATTGAAAGTATTGAGAGAGGCAATAGGGATCGTACCCCAGGAATCATTTTTATTTTCGGATACAATTGCAAAAAATATTGCTTATTCAGATGAGCTGGTCAGTGAAAAAGATGTGATTGAATTTTCAAAAATTGCAGGTCTGCATAAAGATGTCGAGCAGTTTCCAAATCAGTTCAAAACCATTCTTGGCGAAAGAGGAATAACTTTGTCCGGCGGACAGAAGCAAAGGACTTCGATCGCAAGAGCATTATATAAAAAGCCTAAGATCCTGATACTTGATGATTCTTTGTCATCTGTCGATACTAAGACTGAGGAAGAAATTCTTCAGGAGCTCAAAAAGATAATGATCAGCAAAACAAGCATCATTATATCTCACAGAATTTCATCAATAAAAAATGCTAATAACATTATTGTTATAAGTAATGCGGAAATAATTGAAGAGGGTTCGCATAATGAATTAATATCCGAAGGCGGGATTTATTATGAAATCTACATGAAGCAGCTGCTTGAAGAAGAGATAAAAGATTTTTAATGTTTGTGCCGACTGCCAAAGAGCATGGCACTTTGAAGTCATATTTTTTTAAAAACTCAATATAACTTTGTCAGATCAATCAATAAATAAATCTGAAGATGACGTACTGACCAGAAAGGTAGATCCGCGCATTATGAGACGGCTGCTTTCCTTTTTTAAGCCCTATACAAAATATATAGTTTTCGCCACTATCCTTACGATTCTTATATCTGCCCTTGCTGCTTTAAGACCGCGTCTTACACCGATAGCAATCGATGATAAGATCATGAACAAAGATTTTCCCGGACTGCAGAATATTATTCTGCTGATGCTCGGAACACTTGTATTGCAGGGAATTATTCAATACGGCATGACTTATTTAACAAGCTGGATCGGACAGAAAATAATTTATGACCTGAGAAAAAAAATCTTCGATCATATTATGACTCTCGACCTGAAATTCTTTGATAAGAATCCTATCGGAAGAATTGTTACAAGAGTCACCGGTGATGTTGAAGTTTTATTTGAGGTTTTTTCATCGGGCCTCGTAACGGCGTTCGGAGATATATTCCTGCTGATATGGATTTTATATTTTATGTTTGAACTCGATTTCAGGCTGGCGCTGACAACATTATCCATCCTTCCTGTTTTAATAATTGCCACAGGTATATTCAGAAAAAAGGTAAGGGAATCTTACAGGCGGATCCGGATATTAATAGCCAGGCTTAATTCATTCATTCAGGAGCATATCACAGGAATAACCGTAGTTCAGTATTTTGTAAAAGAAAAAAGAACTACCGATGAGTTTGAAAAAATAAACAGAGAGCATACAGAGCAGAATAAGAAAAGTGTTTTCTATTACGCTGTATTTTTTCCAATAGTTGAATTGATAGGTGCTGTTTCAGTCGGATTAATCATATGGTATGGCGGGGGACAGGTATTGCAGAAGACAATTTCGATCGGAGTCATCATTTCATTTATACAATTCACTGAAATGTTCTTCCGGCCGATCAGGGATCTGTCGGAAAAGTATAATATCCTGCAGACTGCGATGGCATCAAGTGAAAGAATTTTCGCATTGTTAGATGAGAAGCCATTAATTAATGACCCTCCGGATCCTAAAAAGATTAGCAATTTAAAAGGTGAAATAGAGTTTTCAAATGTCTGGTTTGCTTACAATAAAAATGACTACGTTTTAAAAGATGTATCTTTTAATATTGCTGCAGGAGAAAAAATCGCTTTTGTTGGAGCAACAGGTGCAGGTAAATCCACTATTATTAACCTTCTGACGCGGTTCTACGAAATCAACAAAGGGCAGATTACTATTGACGGGACAGATATAAAAGATATTAATCAAAGCGAGCTCAGGAATTATATCGGAATTGTACTGCAGGATGTATTTTTATTTTCAGGCAGTATCAGATCCAATATTACTCTGAACAAAAAAGAAATTACAAATAAATTTATTAATGATGCAGTAGATAACGCCGGCCTGAGGAGTTTTATTGATTCACTTCCGGATGAGCTTGACCACAAAGTTAATGAAAGGGGTTCTTCTTTATCGGTAGGTCAGAAACAGCTTATCTCTTTTGCAAGGGCACTTGCATATGACCCCAAAATTCTGATACTGGATGAAGCGACTTCAAGCGTGGACACAAACACGGAGATATTAATTCAGAATGCGATTCAAAAATTAATTGAAGGCAGGACATCGATTATAATAGCTCATCGCCTGTCAACTATACAGAACTGCGATAAAATCATTGTGCTTCATAAGGGGGAAGTCAAAGAGACCGGCACTCATCAGGAATTACTTGAGAAAGGCGGTCTTTACTTCAGGCTTTATCAGTTACAATATAAGGAAGAACAAATTTCCTGAAAAAATAAATTTCAGGATTTTTAATTTTGCTTCGTAAGTTACATAGGACTGATAATAATAATTCCAAACAATCCTGATATAACAAAAAGTTTTATTCTTTCGTCTTGATTATTAAATCTCTTTAATAATAAGTTAATGTCAGGTATTTTATTAATTATAAATAAATTTATACTTCTAAATATGCTCAGATTAAAAATAATTATTTTTTCGATTTTAATAGCTTCAGGTGTTTCAATTGCTCAGCAAAATAAAATTGTATATTGTTCAAATCAAACTTCTACAGAATTTATTCAGATATTTACAATGAATGAGGACGGATCGAATAAAAAACAGCTTACCGATATGCAGGAAAACTGTATGAAACCAAAATTTTCACCGGACGGGAAACAGGTTGTTTTTTATTCCGATAAGGGACTTATTTACCTTATCCGGGACGTGAATGCAACCGCACCTATTAAGCCATTCTATCTTTGGAGCGGCTATTATCCTACTTTTATGCCTGATGGAGAGCAAATAATGTTCAACAATGAATTTCAGGATGTACTTTCGATATTTGCAATTGATACTTCGTCTTTTGGTGCAGAGCCTGAACTTATATCAGACGGATCATATTCGAATATGCAGGTTCTTTCATCATCAGGCAGCAAATTATATTTCTCAACTTTTGAAGATGGCTCTAAGGTTATTAAAGTTGCCGACCTGGATGATACTACAGATAATTATATTAAAACAATCAGTCTTAATAATGATGCAAATCTAGAGCCGGATGTTTCGCAGGACGATCAAAAAGTTGTATATGCAAGCTTTGACAACAATTTGAAAGGCACGATCCGTATCTTTGAGAAGGGAAAAGAGTCAGCTCTTACCAAGGGGCTTCCAAGCTCAAATGTTCCAAGATTTTCTCCGGACGGAAATAAGATTGCTTTCGTCGTAATAGGTGAAAAAAATGTTTCTTTATATTCGATGAATTCCGATGGAACCGGCAGAAAAGATTTAAATGTAAAAGGAGGTGATGTCGGGACTTTTCAGTGGGTAGACAATGACAGGATAATTTATGATGCGGGAAGCGATTCGAGAACCAGTGTATGGATTTTAGACATCAAGACAGGTGTAAATAATGTGCTCGCAGACGGAGGCTTTAATCTTCATCCGTGTACTCAAAAATAATTATGAAAGTTGTAGAACATTTTGAAAAAGCAACAAAGCCGCTTATCAGTTTTGAAATAACACCAATTTCACGCGGCGGCGATATACGGTTACTGTTTAATATAATTGATGATCTTATAAAATATGAACCCCCGTTCATTGATGTTACATCACATTCCGCACAGGTTTATTATGAAGAAACTCCGGCAGGCATCAGAAAGAAAGTTAAGCGGAAAAAGCCGGGTACCATCGGCATTAGTGTTGCTATCAAAAATAAGTACAATATAGACACAGTGCCGCACTTACTTTGCAACGGGTTCACAAAAGAAGAAACAGAGGATGCCCTGATCGAACTTAATTATCTGGGAATAGAGAATGTGCTTGCTGTAAGGGGAGATGACACCGGTTATAAAAAGCCAGTACCTGAAGGAAGATCATGTAATGTTTATGCTCTTGAGCTTGTCAACCAGATCGTGAACATGAATAAAGGACAATATTTAGAAGAAGATTTGCTTGATGCATCCCCGACAAATTTCTGTATTGGTGTGGGAGGATATCCCGAGAAGCACTTTGAAGCACCGAATTTAAATAACGATGTAAAGTTTGCTAAAGAGAAGGTAAAGGCGGGAGCGCATTACATAGTGACGCAAATGTTTTATAATAATAAATACTATTTTGACTATGTCGATAAATGCCGTAGTGAGGGAGTAAATGTCCCGATAATTCCGGGATTAAAAGTCTTCACTTCTAAAAATCAGCTGACATCTCTTCCGAAAAATTTTTTCATAGAAATTCCCGAGGAATTTTCGTCTGAAATTATTGAAGCAAAAAAGGAACATGTACAGGATATCGGTGTGGAATGGGCTGTAAAGCAATGCGAAGAACTGCTTAATAAAGGCGTGCCTTCACTTCATTTTTATATTATGCAAAATGCAAAGCCGATTGCAAAGCTATTTAAGAAATTAAATATCTGATTCAAGGTTTTAAGTATCTTGTTTTTGTAAACCATCGTCTATATTTTATATAAAATGAATTTAAAGAATTTTATAAAAAATTATAAGTTTTTATACCCCGGATTCAGGTTTCCCAAAAGAAAAAAAACTTATCTCAGGGCCGACGGAGGAGTTAAAATTAAAAGTGTATCTGAATAAAAGATACACTTTTTTTTTATGTAAATGGTGGTGATGTACAAGTTAGCGGCAAAGCTTTTTAAAGTGAATGAAGTTTTATCTGTTGAGGATTTTTATATTTATGAAATCAGAAAAAAAATAGTTGTATATGTTCCGCCGGAGCTTGCTGATAATCTCTCAGCTAAAATGTCAATTGCTGGCGCGGGACGGATAGGAAATTATCAGATGTGTTCTTTCAGAACTTCCGGAACAGGAACTTTCAGGCCGGTTAAAAATGCCAAACCTTTTACTGGTAAGAAAAATGTTTTAAATAATGTGGCTGAGGTTAAACTGGAAATGGAATGTTCTCCGGAGCAACTTAACAAACTTGTAAGTTCATTGATTAAAAACCATCCTTATGATGAAGCTGTTTATGAAATATACAATTTCAGAAAAAGAGTGGAAAAATCTTCAGGACTAACATTAGGTTTGAAACCGGATTTTAATTTTGCAGACTTATTTATGAGAATTAATAAGACCATTATTGAGAATAAACTGTTTCTCAAGCCTGAGATTAAAAGATTAGCTTTAATAAATTCGGAAATAAATGAAACTATGATGGAATCTGCAAAATTAATTAATTGTAAATATATTATTTCACAGTAAAAGGATAATTTTAAATTTATAATTTTATAAATGAACGAGAACCCCGATAATGATATTAAGCCTGATGACAATCTGAATAATCCATCCGGCAATCAGGAAGTGGGACATTTTGAGTCCGAAAATATTCAGGAGGATCCTGTCTCGAGATTTCAGGAATATTTTACAGATGCGGTTGAGACCAATCATCCTAAAAAGACCGATATTCTTCTTACCTTTCTTGAACTGAAAAAAATTGATGAAGAGTTAACTGAGATTGAGGATGAAAAAGGTGATCTTCCTGATACTATCGAATCAATAAGAGAAAGAATTAATACAGTTGAAAAGGAGCTTAATGAAAAAAAACAATCTCTCACAAAGCTTACTGAAGAAAATGAAAAGCTGAAAAAAGATATTGACTCATACGAAGAAAAGATTAACAGATATGATGAGCAGAAATTTAATGTTCGAAACAACAAGGAATATGATGAAATTGTAAAATCCATTGACTCCTTATTTGAGGAAGTAGAGAAGAATGAGACAAGAACAAAAGATATTAAAGAAATAACGGAGATGCTGTTAGGAGATGTTGATGGACTTGAGAAGAAGGCGGTGGAAATGAAAGCGGATCTTTCAGAAAAACAGTCCCTGCTGAACGAACTTGACGAGCAGTACAAGCAGGATGAATCCAGCTTAAGAGAAAAGCGTATGATGCTTACCGGCAGGGTTGACCCTGTAAGCTTATCGCTTTATGAGAGGATCAATAATAATTACAAAGGTGAAGCAACTGCCATTGTAAGAAAGGGGAACTGTTCCGGCTGCTATAATTCTATACCTCCGCAAAGAGTAATTGAAATTAAAAGTTCTGAAAAAATATTCACCTGCCAGTCATGCGGCAGAATTCTTATCTCAGAAGAAATTATTAATCCGTAAATTTCAGATTTGTTGAAATGTGTAAATGTATTTACAGATGGTGCATCCAGAGGAAACCCGGGATCAGCATCGATCGGAATTGTAATAAAAAATGATGAAGGGAAGGAAATTAAAACTTATAAAAAATTCATTGGTAAGTTTACTAACAATACAGCCGAGTATACAGCATTAATTGAAAGTGTAAAGTTGTTAAAGCAAATCACCGGGAATTTTGATGAAATAAATTTCTTCAGTGACAGTGAGCTGATGGTAAAGCAGATAAATGGTCAGTATAAAGTTAAGAATCCTGATATGATAAAACTTTCAAATGAATTCTGGAAAGAGATCAGATCCATAAATAAAAAATTTACTATAAGCCATATTTCCCGGGAGAAAAATATTATTGCTGATAAGTTAGCTAATGAAGCACTTGATGAAAATGCCGGAATTAATATTAATAATGACAAAAGCCTTCTGAAAAATTCGTAAATAGTATTCAATCATTGTTCTTTAATTTATTTCTCTATTCTATTAGACAATCGCGCTGTCCCGTAAGGGATGTGAGGAAAGTCCGGACTCCTCAATGAGCAGGGATGCCGGGAGAAATTCCCGGGCTTTACAAATGCAAATTTGTAAGACAGAAAGTGTCACAGAAAATATACCGTGGAGCTTCGGCGCCATAAGGGTGAAAAGGCAGGGTAAGAGCCTACCATCCGGAAAGTAATTTCCGGGATCGATAAACCTCATCCGGAGCAAGACCGCATATAGAGAATGGAGTGCTGCTCGCTTCTGAATTCTCAGGGTAGGTCGCAAAAATCTTTACAGTAATGTAAAGGTAAGATAAATGATTGTCCTTCTACGGAAGAACAGAATCCGGCTTATTAATAGAATAGAGATTTAATTTTTAACTCATATCAAGCATTCTCTGTAAAGGATTTAAAGCTCTCTTCAAAACATCTTCACTCAGATTTATTTCAGGTTTCCTGTCTCTCATGCATAGGTAAAGTTTTTCCAGTGTATTCAGTTTCATATACGGGCACTCGTTGCAGTTACAGTTATTCTCAGGCGGAGCCGGAATAAATTTTTTACCGGGATTTTTTAAAAGCATTTGATGAATGATCCCGGGTTCAGTCGCCACTATAAATTCTTTTGCGGAAGATTCAGTAACAAATTTCAGCAAGCCGCTCGTAGATCCAATGAAATCTGCCTTGCTCAATACAGTCTCTTCACATTCTGGATGTGCTATCAGTAATGCATCCGGATTTTCAAATTTTAATCCCGTGATTTTTTTATCACTGAAGGTCTCGTGCACGATACATGCTCCCTGCCACAGAACCATATCACGACCGGATTGCTTTATTACATATCTTCCGAGATTTCTGTCGGGCGCGAACATGATCTTCTGTTCATGCGGAATTTGATTTACAATCTTTACCGCGTTAGATGAAGTACAGATAATGTCTGAAAGAGCCTTCACTTCTGCCGAACAATTTATATAGCTGATCAGTAAGTGATCCGGATATTTTTCTTTAAACTTTTTAAGCATCGGTGCAGGGCATCCTTCAGCAAGAGAGCATCCGGCATCAAGATCCGGAATAAGAACAAGCTTGTCAGGATTCAATATTTTCGCAGTCTCTGCCATAAAATGTACGCCGGCAAAAACAATTATGTCTGCATTAGTCTTTGCTGCCTGTTGTGAAAGCTGCAGGCTGTCCCCGATAAAATCAGCAAGATCCTGAATTTCCGATTCCTGATAATAGTGAGCGAGAATAACTGCATTCATTTCCTTTTTAAGTTTTCTGATCTCAGCTTCAAGATCTAAGGAAAGATCAATAGGGGCAATACCTTTTAATTTAAGTTTCGGGCTGAACCGGATATCTTGTATTAGAGTCATAGTTTTTAAAAATACAAATTATAAATATAAATTAATAAAGCAAAAATTGATTTTAAGATTTTAATATCTCTCAATAAAAAAAAACCAATTACTGGATAACTTTTCCAAATCAATTCTCGATTCTATTTTTCCATGAATTCCTACGTTTTCCTTAACATACACTAAGCCTTCAAACCTTTCTATATTAATTTTCACAAATATATCCTCATCTGATTTACTTATTTCAAAGATTTTATATTTCTGAATAAATTCAATTGTCCTTTTGAAATCTGATTGGTCAATATTGTTCTGTTCAATAAATTCATTCGTAGAAATGCTCGTTTTAGTATTGCCGGATTGGTAAACGAATCTTTGGTCCCAAAAATTATCTCCCTCCTGAAGAGAGATTTCAAAAACATTTTCATTAAAGCATATTATACGATAATTTAAAGTAGATTTATTTCGTATAATAACTTTAATTTGAGATTGTTTTAAGTAAACATTAACAACACTATCT
>JBDTWU010000360.1:0-5873 GCA_040006535.1 bacterium
ATTTTCTAATTCATTATCGCAATTTTTAATTGTAAATCTCTTGAAATTATTTACAGATATTGGTAACTTATATTATTGATCTTAGAGCAACCAATTAAACTTGTATAACATTTTTATAAAGGCATTCTGTTTAAGGGAAAGTTCTTTGTTAATTATCTTTATCATGGACATTTTGTCGGAGATGTCAGTCATAATAGAATTACATGTATTTAAAACCTGTTTTAAGAGATTTGCCTATGGCATGACATTTGCAAAATAATTATAATAGTCTTAAGTTCGGTACAAATTGAAAGTTAATAGTTTGAACATGATTATACAATTAGCTTAAATATAAATCAGAAAAGAATTACAATTAATAATATTCATAAATTAAAACAAAAAAAATGAAAACAATAAAGTTCATACTTGCAGTAGTTATTGCATGTTTACTCCTTTCATCAGTTTCAGAAGCTCAGATGAAAATGAAAAGAAAAAAAGTTGCATATCCTCAGTTTTCTCTTAGTCCTGTAGCAGGTATTGCGTTTCCAATTGGAGATTTTGGCGGATTTTATAAAGCAGGTCCAAGTTTTGGTTTGGACATATCTTATAGAGTGAACAGAGAAGTTGGCTTTTATGCTAAAGTCGGTTACAGTATTTTTTCAAACAAAGAAGGATCTGTGCCGTTGGTAACTTTGTCAGATACTAAAATCCTTGAAGCTACTGTTGGTCCAAGATATTTTTTTACATCTAAGAATTTAAAGTCGGCTTTGTTCTTAGAAGCTGGTGGCGGAATTTATAGCATTAAACAACAGCTTACCACCGCACCCGCGGTTCTCGAGCAATCTGTTACGAAATTCGGAGTTAATGCGGGAATTGGAGGAATTTTAAATTTAAGCAGACCAATAGATCTCATATTTAAAGTAAAATTCCATAACATCCTCACTGAAGGTGGTTCTACAAGTTTTATTGTTCCACAGTTAGGATTAGATTTCAGATTTAATTAACAACAAGTTTAAGTTGTCTTTCTCAAGAGCAGAAGTTTTAAATTCTTCTGCTCTTCAAATATTACAGCAAATATTTTTACAATAACTACTTTAACTATATTTTCTAACTTAAACCAAAAGGAAAACTTATCATGCTTTATACGATAGTCGCAATACTTGTAGTGCTTTGGATATTAGGAATGGTTACTTCTTATACATTGGGAGGATTTATTCATGTATTGTTAGTAATAGCAATTGTAGTTGTGATAATCCAGGTAATACAGGGTAGAAAGACTCTTTAACTAATTTTTTATAATTATCGGAATTCGAAAACTATTGTTTAGAATTCCGGTATTTTTTTTATGTTTTATTCAAGGATTAATAAGAAGAGCAAAACTTTGAAATCCTAACTACTCCTTGTTAGAATAATTTCTCACCATTAACTCGTATGCTTTACTCATTTTAATCCCCCTCCTGTACATCACAATCTTAGCCGTTTCAATTGCTTTATCAATATTAAATCTTTCAGATTTCTTTCCTGCCTCATTCCACGAAAAATTATCTATTTCCTTCGAATGAAATCCTCCTCCGAACAGATTGCTAAAAATTCCTATGCTGCTTCCTGTGTTAAGCATTGTATTAACTGAGGTTTTGGAATGATCACCAATAATGCTCCCGAGAAGCTGCATGTCAGTGTCCACATTATTTTTATCTGACATCATCCGGACTTTCGAATAATTGTTTTTCAGATCGCTGGTTACAGTATCAGCACCAAGATTTACAAAAGGGCAGATATATGAATGGCCGACAAAACCGTCATGCTGTTTATTAACATAAGAATGAAAAACAGATTCTGCAATTTCCCCTGAAGCCCGGGAATATTCCCCGATTACGCACGGCCCATAAATCTTTGTTCCCGACTTAATTAAACAATTTTTTCCTATATACACCGGACCTTTGATAAATGTAAAAGGCTCTATTATTGTATTCTCTTTTATCATAATAACACCATCTGAAGCATCTAAAACAACTTCGGGATATATATTCACACTCTCTGAAATAGATATTTTTTTGGGATTTATAAAATTGTCTCTGACTTTAAATTTAGCGGAGTTATTATTTTTTGTAAAATATTGAAGGTCTTCGCTCAAGCCGCCTTGTAAAACATAATTTATAATATCCCAAGGATATTTTATGATAGTTAAATGAAAGTCTTTATCCAGAAAAACTTTCCTGTGTTTTAATGAATCAAAAAGTTCATCGGGGAGCAAATTATTTTCTATCATCTCTGCAAGAATTACAATTTTATCTTTTGTAATAGATGCAGCCGTTAATTCATTATTTAAATAATACGAGGTATTTTTTTCTTTTTTTGATAATAAATATTTTAAAGTATCTGCTGTGAAAATCACTCTTCCGTTAAGAAGAAGATAATCGTCTTTTGTAATTTCGTTAATTTTATTCTTGTGAACTTCGCGCATGTATGCAAGCAATGAATTTCTGCAGTGCAGGACGACATCAGATTTATCTTTAACAATGCTTTCGATCCTTTGTAAAATCGTATTTGCTCCTATACGGAGGTCATAGGTTGGACGGAGCATGGTAAGTGGAAAAAGATTTTTAAAACCCTGATCTTCGAAAATGAGTATTTTCATTTGAGTTCTTAGTACATTAAAAAAGTCAACTTACTGATCTAAAATTTATTTACTCTGTTTAAAATTGATGACAGTTTTTTTAAAAAACCTGACATAATAGCTCTTAACGTTAATCCAATAAAATTTACAGAAAATAAAAAAGCCAATACATCAGATATTGGCTTAATAATAATTTATAAAAACTATGAACTGCTTAAGATGCTGTTGTCTCAGGTTTCTTTGCTTTAGCATATCTCTTATTGAACTTTTCCACACGTCCAGCTGTATCCATAATTTTCTGTGTGCCGGTAAAGAATGGATGACACTTTGAACATATTTCAACTTTTATTTCCGGAACAGTCGAGCGTGTTGTAAATAAAATCCCTTTGTTTTCTCCGCAATTGCAGACCACATTGCATTTATAATACTTAGGATGAAATTCCTTTTTCATGATGGCTACCTTTCTTGTTGTTTATACAAAATATCTAATTCCGGTTTTAGTTTCAAGAGTATTATCCGGCAGGAAGAAATCTTTCAGGAATCCGGTAAAATGGAAATTATAAACCCTGTTTTACATAATTGCAGGGATAAGCCGGAAAAGTCTTCTCCACCGCCCGTAGCAATCCAATACTTAACATTTAAGATTTGCTGCCGAAAGAAATTCCATATTAAGTGAACATTAATTTAATTAAGTTTGAAAAAACAATTTTACTTATTGAAAAAAATCCTTTCCGTGGTCGGGGCCAGGCCGAATTTTATGAAGATGGCGCCGATTCATAAACAGCTTCTGAAACACAAATCAAAAATAATTCACAAGATAATTCATACAGGCCAGCATTACGATAAAAAAATGTCCGATGTTTTTTTTAAAGAGCTGGAGCTTCCTAAGCCGGATATTTATCTCGGGGTGGGTTCCAGATCTCATGCCCAGCAAAAAGCCCATATTATGGTGGAGTTTGAAAAGATTTTATTGAAAGAAAAGCCGGATCTTGTTTTAATATATGGTGATGTGAATTCAACCACTGCTGCTGCCCTGGTAAGCTCTAAGATTTTAAATGATAAAGGCAGATCTGTTCCTCTTGCTCATATTGAATCCGGTTTAAGAAGTTTCGACCGGACAATGCCGGAAGAAATTAACCGGATGATTTCTGATATTCTCTCAGATTACCTTTTTGTCACCGAACCTGCCGGTCTGGTTAATTTAAAAAGAGAAGGCATTGATGATCATAAAGTTTTTTTTGTAGGTAATACGATGATAGATTCTCTTAAATTTTATCTGAAAAAAATTAGTAAGTCTGAGATACTTAATGAACTATGCATATCAAAAAAAAATTATGTGCTTGCCACAGTTCACCGTCCATCGAATGTTGATAGCAAAGAAAATCTTAAAAAGATAATTAATATTTTTAAAAATATTAATTACATCAATCGCGATCTTGACATAGTCTTTCCTGTTCATCCGAGAACATTAAAGATGATTGATAAACTTAAGCTAAAAAATAGTTTTGAAGAAATTATCAACCTCATAATAACTGAACCTCTGGGTTATCTGGATTTTCTAAAGCTGACTTATAATGCAAAATTTATTTTAACAGATTCCGGAGGGATTCAGGAGGAGGCAACTTATCTTAAAATTCCATGTCTTACTCTCCGGGAAAACACTGAAAGGCCTGTAACTTCAGAGACCGGCACAAATGTTATCTGCGGTCTGAATGTAAATATTATTGCAAAAAAAATAAAAGAGATTGAAGAGGGAAAGTTTAAAAAAGGAAAAATCCCAAAATTCTGGGATGGGAAAGCAGCCGAACGAATAGTGAAAATCATCAGTAAAAAAATCTGACATTTTTTAAACCTGGTCAAAGAAAGTCAGGTAAGTTTAATTTTTTTATTTTATTATTATTACAGCATTATCCAAAAATCTATTGAAATTGGAAGTTATAATTTTTGAATACAGACATAACCTTTTATCCTGGTTCGGATAAGACAAGTTGAAGAAATTAAAATTAAAGACTGCTTTAAAAATACTTTCTGAATATTACGGAGAGCCTTTTGACTGCGGCTCTGATCGTCCGTCAGTTCTGGATGTACTTATAGCAACCAAGCTTTCTCAAAACACAACCGATAAGAGTTCTTTCGCTGCATTCGGAAATTTGAAACAGAGATTTAAAAACTGGGACGAAGTAGCTAAAGCGGATATAACAGAAATTAAGGACTGCATAAGAGTTTGCGGGCTAGTCAATACTAAAGCAGTTCAAATAAAAAAAATGCTTCAGAGCATGAAGGAAGAATACGGGACACTTGATTTATCTTTTATGAAAGAATATGAAAATGAAAAAGTTTACGAAAAATTTTTATTGTATAAAGGCATCGGAGTAAAAACGGTTTCCTGTGTTCTTATCTTTGCACTTGGGAGGGATGCTTTTCCTGTAGATACGCACGTTCACAGGGTACTTAATCGCCTGGCAATTGTTCAGACACACTCACCTGAAAAAACTTTTGAACAGGTAAAGGATAATATCCCTGAAGGAAAGAGATATGAGCTTCATTCCTGTTTAATTAAGTTCGGAAGGAATATATGCCGGGCAAAAAATCCGATATGCAGCATTTGTTTTTTATATAACATCTGTGAATTCCCCATGAAAAAAATTTACAGAAAGAAAAAAAATATATTAATGCCAAAGGCAAACAATTTCATAATTTTGGAAAATATTTGAGCATTTTGAAATTAGACAGAAATAAAATAAATAAAATACTGGTGATAAAATTCGGAGGAATAGGAGATATTTTGCTAACCACACCGGTGCTGCCTAATTTAAAAAATTATTTTCCTGAGGCAGAAATAAATTTTCTTACACTCCGGCATTCAAGGGACATATTAATTGACAATCCCTACCTCACACGCGCTTTCACATATGATCCTGCCGAAGATAAGTCATGGTGTCTCATCAAAAACATCCGCAGTCAAAGATATGACCTTATAATTGATCTTTTTGGAAATCCGAGAACTGCATTAATTACTTTCCTCAGCGGGGCAAAATACAGATTCGGCTTCAGATTCCGGGGAAGAAATTATGCTTATAATTTAAAAATGAGAGGAAGAGGAGGGATTGTTCATAATGTGGATTTTAATCTGGATGCTCTGAGAGCTTTGGAGATTCCCGTTGTTACAAGTAACTTATACCTTCCAACAAACATCGTTCACGAAGAATTTGCCGGTAATTTTATTAAAATGAATAACCTCGATTCAAAAAAAATCATCGGAATTTCAAAAACAGGC
>JBDTWU010000361.1:0-6754 GCA_040006535.1 bacterium
TAAGATCTTTTTTGAAAATGAATCCTTTGAAAAGACCGGGCTGGTATATAACAACATAATTTATATAAATTCATTAAAAAAAATATTCAGGCTGAAAGACACCGGTGAAGATAAATTTCAGCCTGAAGTAATTTATGATTCCGGAAACCATTTTTTTATCTGGAGCAACCTCAACCTTTTCAGGAATAATATTGTATTTGCAGAGTTTAATCCATTTGAGAGAAAAGCGGCAATCAAAACTTTAAGTATCGATGATCAGGGAATTGTGAATGAGTTAGATTTTGAAGTTTTGGAATATGTGAGCGATAAGATCTGCATTTCCGGCGCAACAGCTTTTATATTGACCGATAAGAGACTTCTGGTTTATGACCTAGAGAAAGGGGAAGGAACATTTCACTCAATTGATATATTGATTGATGAAAATTCCTTTATATTTTATTTGAGCAATAGAATTTATATTACAGCTCAGCATAATGAGCTTTACTATATTGATTTACCTTCACATGGCTACAGACCCAAAAACACCGGAATCAAAAATAATTACATTAATTCAATAGGCGGATTCGATGATAATATTTTTGCCGGCTCTCTTAACGGCTGGAAATATTATAAATCTTCAGGCTTGATAATTTATAACTTTGAGGATGAGCATGAAAATAAGATTGAATGCATAAGTAAAAATGTAATGACCATTTCACAAAAAAATAAAATTGTATTCTGTAATCTTAACCGGTTTCAGGAAGCCGAAGGTTATGTGATAGCGTCAAACGAAAAGAACGAGTCGGTAGAAATAGTCTCGGCGATTTTTTCTTCAGATGCAATATATGTTATGACAAAGAACGGGATCCTGGAAGCATTTACCAATGATAAAATAAATATTCACATTTAATTGCGGAGTAAGTGCAGGTGCAGTCCTGTCCGGCAGATCTTGCAGGAGTATGAGAATAATCAGTAAAGGAATTTTAATTTTTTATAAAATTGATAAATAAATTTTTTTTTATATTTATATTTTTTATTTCATTAAATGTATTTGCTCAGAAAGAAAATCAGTTCATATTTCTTTTTGACAACTCCGGGAGCATGTCGCCTTACTATCTTCAGTCAGGCAACTTCAAATTATTCTGTAAAGCTCTCATAAAGAATTCACTGAAGACCGGTGATAAAGGAGAAGTTTTACTTTTTACCAAAACAGATCCTAAGCGCGGGATCATCTCGCCGAAAATATTATTTGATGGTAATGCAGATAAATTAAATCCGGAAGATGTTATGAAAAATTTTGTTCTTATGTCAGGTAATGATAACAAGACAGGGACAACAGATCTGATCGAAGCGTTGAATAAAGGAATCGAACGTGTTACCGAAAATACGGGAATTATCTGGCTGATTACTGATAATATAAATGACAATTCAGGCAGCGGTGATTCTTCATACCAGAATACACTCGAATTTTATAATAAGCTGAGAAATGACAGCAGGATCCAGAAAATCCTGTTGTATCCTTTCCCCGAAAAGGTTGTCGAAGGAATTGATACAGCAAAAGGATATGTAGCATACGGATTGGTTTATTCGAAAGATAATCTGTCGCAGCAGGATCTTGGATATTATGACGGAGTATTAAGAGGAGCCGGAATTAAACAAAAGGCAATCACCCTGAAGCCTCTGGATATTGGTACCATCATTCTGAAACCAAAAGTAACTCAATCAAGGATCACACCGGGAAAGTTATTTTATGACGGATCTGCACTGAGAGGATTCGGTTTTGAAGAAGGGGAGAAAGTGAGGGAAACATTTAATGACCTCACTCTTAAATCAAATCTTTATCCTTACATAATCAAGAGTGCTAAGCTTAATGTCGGCCTGGAAAATTTTACATCTTCTGATTATTCGGTAAAATCTTTAGGCACTCAGACTATTTCACCTTCAACTGTTAGCAATGTCTCTCCCGAAGGTGAAGTAACAGGCTTCTCTGTAATATTCAATCTGCCCGAGATCACCCCGCGATTTTCCTTCAACACAATTTTTAAAGAAGATTTTACGATCGGAGGTGATCTTGTGCTTGATGTATCACAGGTTGATATTTTGCTTGATGAGAATTATGTAAATAGCTTTCGTGAGCTTTTCGCTTTGCAGTCAGTCCCGCAAATTTTTCAGCCAATATTAAAAGACAAAAAAATTGTAACGAAGATCCCTCTCGAGATCAGAATGAAATACGGACCCTGGAGATTATTCGTTTTGATCGGACTTATCGCATTACTGGCAGGAATAATTTTATTCTTTATATATTTATTTTTGAAGAAGAAATGTTTTGAGCTGGTAATAGATAATGTACCCCGGCAGGAGATCTGTCTCGGCGGAATGTCATCGTATTCTGTTTCAAACAATGATTCCGGCGAACTGGGAAAGATTAAGAAATCATTATTCGGGAGTTTGAGTTTCAATTACTCGAAGAATACAACTTCACCTTCTGCAACAGTCACGCTGAGAGAAGAAGTGCCGATAGAAATTCAATACGAGGACGAATCGTTCAGAACGCATTCTGTAAGTCTAATGATTACGAAAACCGATAAAAGCAATATTTCAAATGTCAGCCAGTCAGATGAATCCGGTATGTATTAAATTTCCGGCTGCAGGAGGACGAGATCAAATGTCAGTCATTCTGCCATATTTAACTAACTAAAACTTTATTAACTTTTTGATTAATATTTTACTGCTAAAGATTTTTTTATTCAGATTTAAATATCATTTAAATCACAAAATTCATTTCTGAAATTTCAGAATGCAGCTGAACGATGTGGTTAATAAAGCATATTGATGGTAATCAAAAAGTTTATAATTGTTTTCTTTATCTTCATTGTAGCTCCGTCATTATACTCTCAACAGGAGAATCCGAATTATAAAACATACACTGCAAAGGTAAGCCACAAGGATACACTCGTAAATGTCGGGGATAAATTCGTCATACAATTCTCAGATATTCTTACTCTGCAAAATTCCGTATTAAAACCTTCATCCGATTACATCTTCGATTACCGCGAGGGAATAATCACTCTCAGTAAAGATCTTTTTGAGAAATATAATCTTGATACATTTCAGATATACATCTTAAAAATTGAATACGATGTCTTCCCTTACAATTTTAAAGATGAATATTCAAACTTTGAAATATTAACGGAGCGTGACAGTCTGACTGGTGATACTGTTCAGATCGCAACCCAGAAAAAAGATTTCATCGGAAGCATTTTCGAAGGCACAGAGCTGGAAAAATCCGGCAGCTTATTCCGAGGAATTAATATAGGATCAAACAGAGATCTTTCACTCAATTCCGGATTCCGGCTGCAGCTGAACGGAAAGCTTACTAATGATATTGAGATCAATGCAGCATTGACAGATGAGAGCACTCCCATACAGCCTGAGGGGAATACTGAAAAGCTCCAGGAGCTTGATAAGGTTTTTATAGAAATAAAAAGTAATAATGTTGTAGGCACGATCGGTGATATAAATGTTGATTTTGAAAATTCTGAATTCATAAATTTTAAAAGAAAGATACAGGGTGCAAAAGGTTACAGTGATTACGGATTTGGTAATGTTTTCCTCAGCGGTGCAGTCCAGCGGGGAAAATTCAATACAAACTCTTTCAGAGGAAATGACGGTGTTCAGGGTCCGTATGTTTTATTAGGAAAGGATAACGAAATCAATATTCTAGTTCTTTCAGGTACTGAGAAAGTTTATCTTGACGGTAACCTTATGATAAGAGGCGAGCAGGCTGATTATGTTATTGATTATGGAATCGGAACCATCACCTTTACAAATAACCGTCTTATAACAAGTGCTTCGAGAATTATTGTGGACTTCGAATATTCTGACAGGAAATATAACAGGACAATAATTGCCGGTTCAAATCAGCTGCATTTTT
The DNA here is from genome assembly GCA_040006535.1 of bacterium. Taxonomy (GTDB): domain Bacteria; phylum Bacteroidota; class Ignavibacteria; order Tepidaquicellales; family Tepidaquicellaceae; genus JAGPCH01. The sequence goes on from JBDTWU010000361.1 coordinate 3,914, forward strand.
TTAAAAACAAACTTTCATTTACCACTTCTTATGTTAATCAGAATGACAATCAGGACAAAACGATAGATTTTACTTTATCGGAACAGGACAAACAGATTCTTGCAAACGCAGGTGATGATAAGTTCAAAGCAATAAAATCCGGTGTGGTTTTTTTAGGAAGGGATTCATCGGGACGGGGACTTGGCTTATATGCAAAGACCGATACAATCATCGGTAAAAGTGCAGTGACTTATTATAAGTATTTGCCAAACGATACTAATGCACTTTATCAGATCACATTTACATTCGTCGGTCAGGGCAAAGGAAATTACATTCAGCAAAGCCAGCTTCAGTATAACTTTGCAGGAATGAATCAGGGAAATTTTGACACGATAGTTTTTATTCCGCTTCCGAGCGCTTATCAGGTAGCCGATGTAAAGCTGAATTACCAATCTTCACCGGCCAGAGAGTTTACACTAAATTTAGAGTCGGCAGTTTCAACACTGGACGCCAACAAATTCTCGACTTTTAATGACAACAACAACAACGGTGTAGCATTGTACGGCACATTAGGTGTAAATAAATACAACTTCCGCTTATTGGGAATGAAGCTGAAAACTTTTGAACTAACTCTCCGGGAAAAATTAGTTAATAAAGTTTTTGAACCTCTTGAAAGAGTCAACGCTGTTGAGTTCTACAGAGAATATGACATTCAGGATACTAACCGGCTTACAGAAAACCTGCATGAAGCAACATTAAGAATTGTTCCTTCAAAATATGTAGATCTCAAAGCAACATTCGGGCAGTTATTAAGAGGGGATCAGTTTAATTCATTGCGGACTGTTGCTGACCTGACGCTGAAAGATGATTCACTGAATTTACCGGATGTAAAATATAAGATTGACCTTATCAGCAGTGACTACTCTCTTTTTAATCTTAAGAGCAGATGGATAAGGCAATATGCAAGTGTTGGATACAGGAAATTCCTCGGCGGTAAATCTTTTGACCGGCCGAACCTCGAACTCAGGTTTGACTTCAATCAGGAGAACAGGCAAAATAACACTAAGGGAATTACCGGCGACAGCCTTCGATCAGGAAGCTTTTCATTTTTTGAACTGAGACCCAGGCTGATCCTGAATAATTTTTATAATTTAAATTTATATGGTGAATTCGGATACAGGGACGATAATATTCCATTAAACGGAATTATGATGGATGAGGCAAATTCATTCACTCAAACGTACGGAGTCAGATACAGCGGGGTGAGCTGGCTGTCAACTTTATTTGAGATGACTTTCCGGAATAAAAAATTTACAGATGCATTTATATCAGAAACCAACACAAATGATAATACACTTCTCGTCAATTGGCAGACGCGGATAGATCCTTTCAGCAGTGGGCTGCAGACGGATTTTTATTATAATATTTCAAGTGAAAGACAGGCAAAGATAGAAAAGGTTTTTGTAGAAGTCCGGGTGGGTGAAGGAAATTATGTTTATCTTGGCGATCTGAATTCTAACGGTTTTAAAGACGAAAATGAATTTCAGCTGACAAATTTCAACGATGGAAATTACATACGGATCAACAGACCCACGAGCCGGTTATTTCCGGTTACTGCATTAAACACTTCAGTCAGATTCAACCTTAAGCCTGAAAGATTATTTCAGCTGAACGGCATCGGTTTTCTTTCGGAAGTATTGAAAAATACTTCTACCGAAACATATTTCAGGACTGAAGAGAAGAGTAAAGATCAAAACACTGATAATATTTATTTTCTTCACTTTAACAGCTTTCAAAATGATTCAAACACTCTTATAGGAACTCAGCTTTTTCAACAGGACATAAATTTTTTTGAATTCAATCCATCCTATTCATTGAAATTCAGATTTATAGAACAAAAAACTTTCAATCAGTTTGTAAGCGGCAATGAAAGATTATTAAGCATTCAAAAATCTGTCAAATTTAAGCTGGGTCTTACAAAAGACTTCACTACACTTTTTGAATATTTAAATACTCTTGACAGAAATTCTGCCCCGGTTACTTCAGTAAGAAACCGTAATATTAAATCCGACGGAGTGCTGACAGATTTTTCATACAGGCCTGTACAAAAGATTGAAAGCGGATTTCAGATAAATTTCACCCGGGCAATTGACAGGTATCCGTTCATTCCTACGCAGGCAGATATTAACCAGCAGATATTAAGATTCGTTTATTCGTTTACATTTTTGGGAAGATTGCGGCTGGAAGTTGAAAGAGATGAAGTGCGGCTGAGCAACTCGGCTATTGCATTTCCATTTGAACTTACTAACGGAAGACAGGAAGGAAAGAGTTTTTTATGGAGAGCATTTTTTGATTACAGCATCAGCAAAAACTTACAGGCAACATTTAATTATGACGGGAGATCTGAAGGCGGAGGAAGAGTCATTCATTCGGGAAGAGCCGAGGTGAAAGCTTTTTTCTAATGGGGAATTAAGATTACTTATTTACTTTTTTATTTGTGATTTAGGTTTTTTAATCATGCATTATTAAATCCAGATATTTTAAATCGTTTACATTATCCACGTCATGAAGCTTTTTCAGAATGTAAATTTTTTTGTTTAATTTTTTTATCTTCAGAGTTGTTTTTTCAAATACTTCACCGGTGCTCCATAGCATATCTTCAAATAATTCATCATTCATCATTTTCATTCCGAGAAGATAATAACCTCCGTCGAATGAAGGACCTATGGTAAAATCATTACCGGATAATTCATAAAAAGCATTTTCAATAATCTCACCGGAGATCTCAGGTGTATCGGTGCCGATTAAAACTGCTTTTTTAAATCCTTCTTTAAAGATGTTTTCAAAAGCATTCTTCATTTT
>JBDTWU010000362.1:0-7810 GCA_040006535.1 bacterium
AAACGCGAGACGCAAGACGGATAACTTCAATATTAAAGGCAGGTGTCATCTCTATAAGATGATATCTGTTTTTTTTTATAATCCCTGATGGTCAAACGTCAAATGTCAAATGTCAAACGTCAAACGTTAATGGTCAAATTTAACAGTAACAATTTTATTTGTGTCAATTGGCAGATCACCATAATTTTTTTCAATTGCATTTAAAATTAAAAATATTTTTCGGATTTTGATTATTCATAAAAGAATTTAATGCCACAATACTTAACCGATCTTATAATAATAATCTCAAAGATAGGCATAGTCCACATAGTTTTGCTTACAGCCGTTGCCTATACTGTTTACGCTGAAAGAAGAGTATCTGCTTTTATTCAGAACAGGATAGGACCTAACCGCGTAGGACCCGCGGGACTGCTTCAGCCCCTGGTAGATATAATAAAACTATTGTTAAAAGAGGATATTGTCCCGGCTAATGCAAATAAATTTATGCATTCGCTCGCTCCGGCAATTTCCGTTATTGTCGCGCTATCAACTTTTGCAGTAATACCTTTTGGTAATACTATCACCATCGGAGACACCGTCATTAAGCTGCAGATCGCAAGTGTCAATATAGGAATACTGTATTTTCTTGCAATGACATCGCTCGGCGTTTACGGAGTTACCATCAGCGGATGGTCGTCAAATAATAAATATTCACTGCTCGGAGGATTGCGTTCAGCCGCTCAGATGATAAGCTATGAATTATCTATGGGTCTGGCAGTAATAGCAATAATACTGATGAATGGTTCACTTGAGCTTGATAAGATTGTAGCAACACAGGCCGGATGGAAATGGAATATAATATTACAGCCTATCGGTTTTATAATTTTTCTTGTATCGGCATTTGCGGAAACCAACAGAACCCCGTTTGATCTGCCCGAAGCAGAGCAGGAGCTTGTCGGGGGATATCATACCGAGTATTCAAGCATGAAGTTTGCACTGTTCTTTCTTGCAGAATACATGAATGTCATCGTCTCTTCTGCAATGATAACTACTTTATATCTCGGAGGATATCATTTTCCTTACCTGGAGAGTTTCGGACTCCCGCCTTTCTGGGTCAGTATAATACAGGTGTTAATATTTTGCCTGAAGGTTCTCTTCATGGTATTATTCTTTATCTGGGTGAGGTGGACGGTTCCAAGATTTCGTTATGACCAGCTTATGAATCTCGGATGGAAAGTAATGCTCCCCCTTGGAATACTAAACTTAATTGTGACTGCATTGGTTATTTTACTTATGAAGTCCTGATTTAATTTAATCTATTAATTTTTTAATCTAAAAAAACAACTGAGTTGAAAAAAATAATTTTTTTATGTTTATTGCTGCCATTCATTTTCCCCGTACAATCTTTTTCACAATCATATAACGATTTCACACTATCAGATCTTGATAACAATGAAATTACGCTGAGCAAACTTCTGGAAAAAGGTCCTGTAATGGTCTCATTCTGGGCAACATGGTGCACGCCCTGCAAGGAAGAGCTGAAAAGACTTCAGCCTCTTTATGAAAAATATAAAGATCAGGGATTTACATATCTCGCTGTGAATCAGGATAATCAGAAATCAATCGCGAAAGTTAAATCTTTTATAAATGCGAACAGCTATTCCTTTCCTGTAGTTTTGGATGCGGAAAAAAGTATATTTGAAGCGTATAGCGGGATAGGAATGCCTTATTCTCTTATTATTGATAAGAATAAAAAAATTGTGGCTAAGCATCTGGGATATGTTACCGGGGATGATGAAAAGATCGAAAAGGAAATAAAAGAAGCCCTGAAGAATCAGAATATAAAAGAGGATACAAAATAATTTCTTAGAATATATTATTGTAGCCGGGTTTTATTATATTTCTTAAAATTGTTATTTCAAATTTTTTTCTCATACCCGCTGCATATTTAAATATATATTTTATTTATCACAATTAATTTATTTACAACACATATTTATTTGACAAAAAAATTACTGGCTTTAGCTCTTTTAATTTTCTGCAGCTCTGTCTCTTACGGTCAGATCAATCTGAATGTGGATGCAGCTGTAAGCAACTATCTGAGATATGGCAACGGATATGAATATACCGGGCGCTTTAAAAATCCAAAAGAATATTTTGAAAATATTACTGATGCAAGACTGAATGTGAACGGTGTCGTTTTCGGATTGAGATATGAGATCAGCGAACCCAGGGAATACGGTCTTAATTTTAAAGGTATCAGAAAAAGATATATAGAATACAAGCATGATATCGGAGTTTCTCTCAGAGCGGGAGATTTCTGGGACATTATTTCAAGAGGATTATCTTTGAATGTATTTGAAGACAGGTCGCTGGCATACGATACCGGAATTGACGGTATAAGAGCAGCTTATCAAAGATCTTTCGGCAAAAAAAATTCCATGAGAATAAAAGCGCAGATCATCGGCGGGGATATTAATTACAGTGATTACCTTCTGCCTGAAAGAATTGAAAAATATAAAATCAGAAGTGCTTATGCAGAATTTTCTCCGGTAAAACAGTTTACCCTCGGATTAAATTATGTTCATTCCATCGGCGATCTTCCTGAAGATAATATCAGCACAGTAGTTAAAACCGATGTGCCTGAAATTAATATGAATCTGAATTTTTCTGACATAGAATTTTATGCCGCATACTCTCACAAGACCTCGCTGGTAGATCCAAACGAAATTTTTCCCCAGGCTCTAACCGCAAAAGGAGACGGGCTTTATTCTTCTTTATCGTTATCAAAAGGGAAAGTCGGGTTAACACTCGATTATAAAAATTACAGGTATGATGTGACTCTGCCTGACAACACAAGCAATACAAGACCGACAAGAATGCTTCCTTATCAGAATCCTCCGACTGCGCAGAGAGAGCATACCTCCACTTTAATAACAAGAAATCCTCACGTTATCAATTTTAACGATGAGGTGGGAGGACAAGTAGACATTGTATATTCTCCTACAGATAAACTCAGTTTTAATTTTAACGGCAGCGTCGCATCGAAACACTTTGAATACCGCGATATAGATACGACACAGGTGATATCTTATAAAAGAGTTGAAAGAAGTTCAAACTATCTTCCTTCTCTGGACGATCCTTTTTCACCGTTCTGGGAAATATATTTTGACGGAGAATATTATGCTTCGGATAGAATTTATACAAAGATTGCTTTTGCCCGACAAAACAGCACGCAATTCAATCAGATTAATCCGTTAAACTCTGAGAAAATTTTTACAACCACAATACCAGTCGAGCTTAAATATTCACTTAATAAAGTATATACTCTGACATTCATCGGGGAGCAGCAATGGGTACATAATTCTTTCAGAGCATCGGTAGAATCCGATCAGAATTTTACAAACCATTTTCTTTCTTTTACATTATCAAGATCACCTAATCTGAATCTTACCGGCAACTTTGAAACAACCAGCGATGATGAAGAGCCGACCGGGAAAAAATTCTGGTGGCTTGGAGAATTTTCGTTTAAAATAAATCAATCTAACGCTGTGAGTGTTTCGTACGGTTCAGAGAGAGGCGGATTGAGATGTGCTAATGGCATCTGCAGATTTGTGAGGCCTTTCGAAGGGTTCAGAGCAACTGTGTCTACTCAGTTTTGACAGCAGATTAAATTTGATTAACTGTTCGCTGATTATGAATAAGATCGCCTGAAACGACGTTCTGTTTCATTTTAAATTTATAAATTTTTTAGAAAGTTTTCATTATGAAAATCAGAAATTTTTTTCTTATGCTATTGCTCGGAATAATTTTTTATTCCTGTGAGAGTAATGATAGTCCGACAATAAATAATACTCCTGTTTCAAATATACCGGGGTTGCTTTCACCTCAGAATAACTCTACTGTTTCTACTTTGCAGCCCGTGTTTGACTGGACTGATATAACTTCAGTTTCAGCTTACAGGCTACAGGTTTCACTAAATCCGTCATTTACTGATTTCATACTGGATATATCAGGATTGGCTTCTTCTCAATATTCCCCTGCAACGGAAATCCTTAATGACAGCACTTCATATTACTGGCGGGTAAAAGGGATCACTTCAGCTGATTCAACCCCATGGTCGGCAACGTTTGCTTTTGCTACTTCGCTTGAATCAATTAATCCGACAAATAAAATCCTGATCGAGTTATTTACAAATACAAGCTGCATTCCCTGTGTCGACGCAAACCAGTATCTGGATGCGATCTACAATCTGCAGGGAATTACAAGTAATGATAATTCTGTAGTGATGCTGAGAATTCATACCACACTTTTTGCAGGAGATCCGTTTTATCTTTATAACATTACCGATAATAATGCGCGAATGGGTTTCTATCCTAACTCTGCTATAGTTAATCCCAGAACATTTATTCTCGGAACATTTATGGGAAATTATTCACCCGCCACCTGGACAAACAAGATCAATGAAAAGCTGGGTGAGTCAAGAGCATTTGCAATAAAATTAACAAATACTTTCGATACCTTATCCCGAAGCGGAAGTTTAAATATAAAAATAAAGCAGGCCACGGGTTCTGTTGTGAACGATCTTGTTTATCATATTGCTGTATCCGAAAATGAAATTCCTTACAATGCTCCGAACGGCGAAGTTCATTTCAATAACACTTTAAGAGATCTTGTAACGCCGCCGGACGGGCAGTCATTTAATATCAGCAATGGACAGACACTAAATTTTGATTCAAACTATAATATAAATAATATCATCAATCAGCATAAGACAGACTTAGTTGTTTTTGTGCAGAGAACCTCTACCAAAGAAATAATGGCTGTTGAGAAAGTAAGCTTACCGTAACCAGTCGTGGTATGATTTATCTCACAGCTTTTATCTAATAGCTTCAAAAGAACCATCCGCTTAACTTTCACAAATTCAAAAAATTAACTTTTGTAAAATATTATTTTAGTATTATTTTTATTCGTCAACTTTGATGAATGAAAATATATATTCTTATATTATTTAGTATTGTTTCTTCGGGTAACGCAAAATTATATCCACAATCCGATACAGCTATGCAAACCGATACAACTGTCTTCAGGAAAGATTTTCAGGAAGAGATCCTGTTGGAAGACCAGAAAACTGAAGATGAAGATTCAAAATTATTAGATTTTCTTGAAGACCTCAGACACAATCCTTACGATCTTAACAAAGTTACCCGGGAGCAGCTTGAAAGAATTCCTTTCCTGAATTCTGTTATTGCGAAAAAAATTACAGATCACCGGAATGATATAAAGTTTTTTAATTCCAAAAGAGAATTGTTAAAAGTTGAAGGAATGAGCGATGAACTTTATGAAAGAATAAAAATTTATTTGATTGTGCGGCAAACATCGAGAGACATTTTAATTGATGAGTCCGGAAGAAAATATAAAGTTACAGAGCTTGTGGCAAAGAGTAATATAAAGCTGCGTTTCAGAAGCCGGCTAATGCAGGACATCCAGCAGAAGAAAGGATATCTTAATGGGAAATATGAAGGCACAAAACAGAAAATTTATAATCAGTTTAATATAAAGTATCGAACGCCGGAATATGATCTCGAGGCAAACTTCACTGCGGAAAAAGATGGCGGGGAAAAAAATCTTACTGATTTTGCTTCGGGTTTCATTCAATTAAAAAATTATAAGTTCATTAAGGACGCGGTCGCCGGAGATTATTCTTTGAACTTTGCACAAGGATTGGCATTGTGGAGCGGGCTTTCATTTTCAAAAGGCATTGATGCCGTTTCACCTTTAAAGAAGAGGGGTAAGGGGATTGATGGATATGGTTCAGTGAGTGAAGTACAATTCTTCCGGGGAGTCGCGGCAAAGATTAATTTTAAAAACCTTAACTTCAATTTATTTTATTCAGATAATTATTATGATGCTTCAGTAGACACGGCAAGTGATGAAATCTCAGGTTTTTATTATGATGGTTTACACCGAACATCATCTGAGATCAAAAGAAATAATTCTGTCAGGGAAAAATTATTCGGAAGCAGGATCACTTACGAAAGCGGAAGTTTTCGTCTTGGTTCTACATGGTGGACTAGTAAATTTTCAAGATCAGTTAAAAGGGATTCAACGAAAAAACTTTATAGCTTTTCCGGAATGAACGCGGACATGATCGGAGGGGATTATGATTTTATTTACAAAAATATAAATTTCTATGGAGAGTTTGCCCGTTCGCAATCCGGTTCAGTAGCAAGCATCAATTCATTGCAGATAACTTTTCTTAAATTTGCAGATGTGCTTTTCACTTACCGGGATTATCCGAAAGAGTTTGCTCCAGTTCATTCATTCGGTTTTGGAGAAAGAAACGGTGAAACGAATAATGAAGCTGGTTTTTATGCAGGATTAACTTTACGGCCGGTCAGGGGTCTATTGATAAACAGCTACTTTGACCAGTTTAAATTTGCCTACAGGACCTATTTCAATCCTGTCCCTATAACAGGCAATGATTATGTTGCGAACATCGAATGGCGTGCGGCGAAAGGTCTTGTGCTTAATCTCAAATATAAAAATGAAAATAAAGAAGATACAAGAACCATCAAGAATGAATTTGGCCGTGATGTGAAAAAGATTGATAGCAGAAATCAGCTTAATGCCCGTGTGGGTTTTATTTATCAGGTAACCGATCGCTTCAGGCTCAGAAGCAGGTTTGAATATGTAAATGTTGATTATAAAATTTACGGCGGAGATAATAAAGGTATGTTGTTTTTTTCTGACATTAGAATACTTCCATTCACAGGTCTTGTTTTTGATACAAGGTTTATTTTTTTTGATACTGATAAATATGACAGCCGGATTTACGAATATGAAAGCGATATAAAAGGTGTGATGTCGAATGTTTCGCTTTATGGAAAAGGAAGACGGTGGTATGTCTTATTAAAGTATAAGCCTTTTCCATTTGCGGATTTATCCGTTAAGTATGCTGAAACTTATTTTAACGGGGCAAGGAGTATTGGCACAGGTAATGATGAAATCAAAGGCGATGTGAACAACAGATTGTCATTTAGTCTGGATATCAGCTTTTAATAATTTTATTAAGTCCGGCAAAATATTATTGGATCTCAACAGAAAAACTTATCTTTTTACCGGCTTTGAAGAATCGAAATATTTTAACTTTATAAGCTTATTTGAATATTATCTCTCCTGATATTCAACTCCTTTCAGGTGCAAAATCAATCTTCTCCCTGTGGACAGTTGTGAACCGGAAGCTAATGTTGTCCAAAATATTTTTAGATTTTGAATTTAGGATTGAAAAGCGGTTCCCAATCATTGCAAGGTTTCAATTTTAGAAACAACCCGTCTGTGAATAATTACCGTTAAAAATTTCTAAAGCGCTCATAAAAGATTATCTCCAATTCATTACAAACGCTTTGGACAGAGTTGCCCGGAAGTCCGGATTCAAATCATTCCTACATTTCATATGATACTCAGATAATTTATATTATACTAATGTAGATTGTGTAAATTGCAATCTATAGGTTAAATTTTATTGGCGAAATATCTTCTAAGGTTTTTATACTCGACACATATGTAATTCTTCACTATTCATCCTGCTTACTTCAGTTTAAAGATAACGAAATTGAAATATTAAACAGTTATTGAAGAGAGCTCGACACCTTCAAAAGAGAAGCCGGATAATAAATCTGAATACGCTTGATTTTCCCGGAAGCTTGATTCTATTACGGGCTCAGCTATCTGATCGGGCATTTTAAAGTTCAGAAACTTTATGTACATGTAAACCTTCAGAAGGATGAAAGCTCATTGTTGGGAAGAGACTTGTTTGAATGTAGGTTTA
>JBDTWU010000363.1:0-6243 GCA_040006535.1 bacterium
GGACAGGGTCGGTGCAGACTTTTTTCATGCAATAGGAATGATGAAGGACAGACTGAAAGCAAACGCAGTTCCGATTAATTTGCCTATCGGTCAGGGAGTTATGTTCAATGGAATTATTGATCTGATCACTATGAAGGCAAGGATGTTTAATGAGGAAACCCTGGGAGCTACATTTGAGGATGTTGAAATCCCACCCTCTTTAAGAGAGCAGGCATTGGAATACAGACATAAATTATTAGAAGCTGTAGCAGACGTTGATGATACATTGCTTGAAAAATTTCTTGAAGGTAAAGAAATTAGTGAAAATGAAATTACTGCAGTTTTAAGAAAAGCTACTATCGATGTAAAGATCATTCCGGTATTATGCGGATCTTCATTTAAGAACAAGGGTGTTCAGAATTTACTTGATTGCGTTATTGATCTGCTTCCTTCACCAGCCGATATTGGTGAAGTTGAAGGACATCATTTACACACGGATGATCATATTACAAGAAAGATGACTGATGAAGAAAAATTTACGGCATTAGCATTTAAAATAATGACCGACCCGTTTGTAGGTAAGCTTACTTTTTTTAGAATATATTCAGGAAAAGCATTAGCAGGAAGTTATGTTTATAATTCGATATCAGGAAAGAAAGAAAGACTCAGCAGGTTATTACAGATGCACGCAAACAGCCGTGAAGATATAAAAGAAGTTTACTGCGGTGATATTGCTGCGGCAGTTGGTTTGAAACATACGAAAACAGGTGATACGCTTTGTGATGAAAGCGATCCGATAGTACTTGAGAAAATCATATTCCCTGAGCCGGTTATTTCAATTGCAATTGAGCCAAAGACTAAAGCTGATCAGGATAAGCTTGGTGAATCATTAGCAAAGCTTTCTGATGAAGATCCGACATTCAGAGTTAAGACCGATGAAGAAACCGGTCAGACAATTATTTCAGGAATGGGTGAGCTTCATCTGGATATTATAGTTGACAGGCTGAAAAGAGAGTTCAAAGTTGATGCTAATGTAGGAAATCCACAGGTAGCATATAAAGAAACGATCAAGAAAAAAGTTATACAGGAAGGTAAGTTTGTCAGACAGTCCGGTGGTAGAGGACAGTTTGGTCATGTTTGGATAGAGCTGGAGCCGAATGAAAAAGGAAAGGGATTTATTTTTGAGAATGGAATAGTAGGCGGTTCAATACCAAAAGAATACATCAATCCGGTTGCAGATGGAATTGAGGAAGCAATGAAGAATGGTGTACTTGCAGGCTATCCTGTTGAAGACATTAAGGTGAAATTATTTGACGGTTCGTTTCACGATGTTGACTCATCTGAAATGGCATTTAAGATAGCCGGTTCGATGGCATTCAAGGAAGGTGCACGGAAGGCCAACCCTGTTCTGCTTGAGCCGATCATGGAAGTTGAGGTTGTAACTCCTGAAGAATATATGGGTGATGTAATGGGAGATCTTAGTTCACGAAGAGGCAGAATAGAAGGAATGTCACAAAGAAGCGATGCACAGGTGATCAAAGCACTGGTTCCGCTTTCAGAGATGTTTGGATATGCGACAACTATGAGATCTATGACACAGGGAAGGGCAATATACACGATGCAGTTTGCTCATTATGATGAAACACCGAGAAGTATTTCTGATCAGATCATAGAAAAAGTAAAAGGCAAAGAAAAAGTAGCATAATATAGTTCTAAAGTTTTACAGTTCTTTAAAATTTTATCAGGGTCAGTCGCGTCATTGACGTGATATAACTCGTAAATTAGACACTTAAGCCGTTCTATAAAAAGAATTTATATTAAAGAGTATTTATAATATAAATGATTTTCCATCCAGGGTCAGTAGCTCAGATGGTTAGAGCGCGTGCCTTATAAGCACGAGGTGGGAGGTTCAATTCCTCCCTGACCCACGATTTTGATTTACGATTTTGATTTATGATTTAAAAAAGAAATATACAATACCATACAATTACAAATTTATTAATAATATAAATAGCGGTAAGGAGAAATAACAAATGGCAAAAGAGAAATATAGTGCGAGCAAACCACACGTAAATATTGGAACAATAGGCCACGTTGATCACGGGAAAACGACACTGACAGCAGCAATTACGATGGCTCTTGGTAAAAAGGGATATTCAAAAGTAAGAGCATTCGATTCCATCGACAAGGCTCCTGAAGAAAGAGCAAGAGGGATTACGATTGCTACTGCTCACGTTGAATATGAAACCGAGAACAGACATTATGCTCACGTTGACTGTCCGGGACACGCTGATTATATTAAGAATATGATTACAGGTGCCGCTCAAATGGATGGGGCAATTGTGGTTGTAGCTGCTACAGACGGAGCAATGCCGCAGACCAAGGAACACATTCTGCTTGCAAGACAGGTGGGAGTTCCTGCGATAGTTGTTTTTTTAAATAAGGTCGATATGATCTATGCCCAGGAAAAAACAACAGATGATGCAGAGTTGTTACTGGAAGTTGTTGAATCTGAATTAAGAGATATTTTAAATAGCTATGATTATCCGGGAGATGAAATTCCCATCGTAAGAGGAAGTGCTTTGAAAGCAATGGAAGCCGGTGTGGATCCTGCAGCTACCTCTGATGATGAAAGATTCAAACCTATATATGATCTTATGGCAGCGGTTGATTCTTATATTCCTCAGCCTAAGCGAGATATTGACAAAACATTCTTAATGCCGGTAGAAGATGTATTTTCTATTACAGGAAGAGGAACAGTTGCAACCGGAAGAATTGAAAGAGGCAAAGTTAAAGTTGGTGAGGAAGTTGAATTGATCGGACTTGGAGCAAAGAAGAAAACAGTTGTCACAGGTGCAGAAATGTTTAATAAAGAATTGGATGAAGCTGTTGCAGGATTTAACTGCGGACTATTATTAAGAGGTGTCGATAAGAATGAAATTGAAAGAGGCATGGTTCTCGCTAAAGCAGGTTCCATTACACCGCACAAGAAATTCGAAGCTCAGGTTTACATTCTTGCAAAAGAAGAAGGCGGAAGGCATACACCTTTCAGTACAAATTACAGGCCTCAGTTTTATTTCAGAACTACTGACGTAACCGGTGTTGTACATTTACCCGAAAATATTCAGATGGTAATGCCCGGTGATAATGTAGAAAAGCTTGTGATCGAATTGATCACACCTATCGCGATGGAAGACGGATTGAAATTTGCAATCAGAGAAGGCGGAAGAACAGTAGGTGCCGGAGTTGTTACAAAAATCATTGAATAATATTAACAAATAAACTTAATCAAGTTGGCATCCCAAAAAATCAGAATCAAATTAAAGTCTTACGATCATACATTACTTGATAAATGGACTGAAAGAATAATTAAGACGATCAAGTCTACAGGCGCAATTGTAAGCGGACCGATTCCATTACCTACAAAAAAGAATGTTTATACTGTTTTAAGATCTCCTCATGTTGACAAAAAATCCCGTGAGCAGTTTGAAACAAGAGCTCATAAGCGTTTGATTGACATATTAAATTCTTCCAATAAGACAATTGATGCCCTGACTAAATTAGATCCTCCGGGTGGAGTTGATATTGAAATAAAAGTATAATCCAAAAGAACAGTAAATCTTATTAAAATTATGATAGGCATTTTAGGAAAAAAAATAGGTATGACAACGGTCTTTGAAAAGGACGGTAATGCTGTCCCTTGTACAGTGATTGAAGCGGGACCATGTTATGTAACTCAGATAAAGGGCATGAGCAAAGACGGATATGAATCTATTCAGATAGGGTTTGCAGAAAAGAAAGAGAAGAATTCTACAAAACCATTAACCGGAAAGTTTAAAAAAATAAAAGTGCCTGTTCTTCGTCACCTTAAAGAAATAAGAAATTATCCTCAGGGTGAATTAAAAGAAGGCGATACTATAAAGGTAGATATTTTTAAAGAAGGCGACATTGTAAAAGTTACCGGTGTCTCTAAAGGAAAAGGATTTCAGGGAGTTGTAAAACGCCATGGATTTGCCGGAGGTGTAAGGACTCACGGACAGAGTGACAGGGAGAGAGCTCCGGGATCAATCGGAGGAAGCTCATATCCTTCAAGGGTTTTTAAAGGTCAGCGAATGGCGGGAAGAATGGGAAATGATACCGTGTCCGTAAGAAATATGAGAGTTGTAAGAATATTCAGTGATTCTAATTTAATATTAATAAAAGGCGCAGTCCCCGGATCCAAAACCGGACTGGTAGAAATTTATAAAAACTTATAATGGAATTAAAAATATTTAAGCTTGATGGCACGGAATCCGGACAGACAATAAAATTGCCGGAAGAAATTTTTGAAATGGAAGCTCCGAATAATCATTTAGTATATCAGGCTGTCAGAACATACCTTTCCAATCAGCGTCAGGGAACGCATAAGACCAAAGGCAGAAGTGAAGTAAGAGGAGGCGGTAAAAAACCATTCAGACAAAAAGGAACGGGACGTGCAAGACAGGGGACAAGTAGATCACCAATAATGGTAGGCGGAGGCAGTATTTTCGGACCTATCCCGCATACATACAAACTCAAAATATCGAAAAAGTCAGCAAGGCTTGCTCGTAAAAGTGCATTAAGCCTGAAGGCAAGAGAGAATGAGCTTATGATAATAGAAGACTTTACCTTTGATGCGCCGAAAGCAAAAGATCTGTTTAATATTCTGAAGGCGTTGAAAATTGAGGATAAAAAAACTTTGCTTCTCTTACCGGAAAAGAACGATAATCTTTATAAATCCGGAAGGAATCTTGAGAAGCTGAATGTACTTATTTCGGATAAAGCTGCAACTTATGATCTGTTAAACAACAAATTAATATTACTACAAAAATCTGCAGTAGATGTTTTGTGTAAAAGTTTAATTAATTAAAGAAAGAGATTCAAAAATTTTATGAAAACGATTTTAGTCAGACCACTCATAACCGAAAAGAATACTTCAGTTCAGGAAGCTCTTAATCAATATTCTTTTGAGGTTGGTATAGATTGTAATAAAATTGAGATTGCAAGGGCAGTAGAAAAAAAATTCAAGGTAAAGGTTACCAATGTCCGGACATTAATTGCAAAAGGTAAAAGAAAATCTCAGATGACAAAGAAAGGAAGATTTGAAGGACACAGGGCGGACCGGAAAAAAGCAATAGTTACCCTGGTCAAAGAGGACAAGATAGATTTTCTTGGCAATGTAGAATAATAAAACAGCTCTCCGTTTTTTAAAATAAATTTTATACTTATTAACTCATTTAGTTATTAACTGTTTAAAAAGCCCGGTAATAATATTGTCGGGCTTTTAACAATTAAAACGGAGTTCAAAATTTATACGGTTCTTATTATTACAATATTCAGCTGCAAAAACTTTGAAGAGTAAATTTGAAATATTCCTGGACACTGATATTTTATCAGAACACCTTGCAAAGGGATCGTCCGGTGACGAATCTTTATTATCGAAGTGTCTGAATATGTTTGACGGCTGTTATACATCCGTTATTAATGCATCCGAAATATTTTCGAAATTTAAAAATAAGGGACAGACTGATAAAGCAAAGAGCTTATTTAATGAAGTAAGTATTTTAGGAATTCCTTTCAGATATTCCCTTAAGATCGGAGAGGTACTGGAAATTATTAAAAAAAAAATACCGGAAACACTTTACGTGATGCCTTAGTTATAGCTATGTGTTCAGAAACTAAGTTACCGCTATTATCGTCAGATGAACTTAGATATAAAGACATTTCAAAAATCTTAAAAGTAAAATTAATCAGTACAGAAATTGTTTGTAACAATAACTCACCTGAATTAATATTCAAAAAAGCAAAAATTTTATAATATGAAATTAGGTAAACAATATACAAGCAGAGAAAATCAATCTACTGATATTTATTTAAAAGAGATCAGCAAGACGACTCCGCTGACAGTCAGCCAGGAAATTGACTGTGCAAAGAGAATAAAAAAGGGTGATAAGAGAGCTTTGGATCTGCTGGTGAAAGCAAACTTACGATTCGTTGTGAGTGTTGCCAAGCAGTATCAGAATCAGGGCTTATCTCTTAACGATCTTATTAATGAGGGGAATCTCGGACTGATAAAAGCTGCAAAGAAATTTGATGAGACAAGGGGATTTAAGTTTATTTCTTATGCGGTGTGGTGGATAAGACAATCTATATTGCAGGCGTTAGCTGAACAATCAAGAGTTGTGAGATTACCGTTGAATATTGTACAGCAAAAAAGTAAGATAGCGAAAACTATAAGTGAGATTG
>JBDTWU010000364.1:0-4513 GCA_040006535.1 bacterium
CGCGCTAACAATGCCCGAGGTAACAGTTGTTTCTAAGTTCAGCGGATAACCGATAATTATTTTTTCAATGTTTTCTTTTTCAATGATAATAAGAAGTCTGGACAAAATATCTTTTTCATTCAGTATATAGTCACGTGAAAACGAAAAGGATTTACTTTCGTCACTCACAGCAGTTCCGATACGCTTATGCCCGTAGTCCAGTGCTAAATATCTTGTATTGTCAGGCATCATACTTTTATTCCGTCAAAAAATTTTTACCACTAAGTCACCAGGGCACTAACTTTTACCACTAGTTACCGTGGCACTAGGTTTTTAAAAAAATTAAAATTTTGTCTGCAGACCAGAAGGATTAAAGAATCCAATTGTATTAAGACTAATGGTTAATAAATTCTAAGTATAACATTTTTTCTTGGTGTCTTCGAGAGTTAGTGGTAATCAAATTAGTAGTTGGTATTCATTCAATCTTTTTAGTCTTAGTGGTAAAATCAAATCTGTTTTTTTAAATACTCTTTCAGTAATTTACCCGGCTTGAAATGAATTTTCCTTCTTCCTGGTACGAAAATGAATTCACCGGTTTTAATATTTCTCGCTTTTGGTTTCGGCTTGGTTTTTTTTATTTCAAAGACACCGAAATCCCTGATTTCAATCCTAACTAATGGATTTGCTTCCATCAGAAGATCACGCACAGATTCTATAAGTGAGTCAACTAAAAGTTTTTGAGTAAGTTTTTTCCCGATTAACTTATCATAAAGCCTGTCTTCAATATCCCTGCGTGTGAAAGTTTTAATTCGATTGACAACTTTACTCATATTGCCCCGCCCGTACTGTTTCTTTAAATCTTAAAAAATATAAGTATGATGAATATGTTATCAGTGCAAGTGAGATGAAATACATATAAGTGTTGACCTGTTTTAAGAATGCGCTGTCAATAATGCTGAATAAAATTATCAGGCCGATGCTGAAGACTGCCAGCTTTCCCGGCAAATTAGACATAAGACGGATATCTTTTTTCTTATTAAGATAATAACCGAAGCCGAATATTGCCAGGTCTCTGATTACAACAATCAGCACAAACCAGAGAGGAATTTTCTTTAAATACAAAAGTATCAGAGATATCATTACAACTGATATCTTATCCGCCAGCGGATCAATAATTTTACCAAGCTCAGATACCTGATTTAATTTTCTCGCAAGATAACCATCGAGCAGATCTGAAAAATACATACATAGAACTAAAATTATTATTAGCGTATGTTGAGTTTCAAAATCATTTAAAAGCAGATAACAAACCGGAATGAGCAAAATTACTCTGAGTACCGAAATTAAATTTGATACGTAAAAAAATTCTTTTTTTATCTGCACGAACTGAAAATAATGAAATTAAAAAATAAAAGTAACAATCAAATAAACAAATTTAATTAATGGATCGCATATATTTTGATAATGCCGCCACGACCAGGATGAATGATGAAGTTCTCAATGCAATGCTCCCCTATCTGAAAGAAAGCTATGGCAATGCCTCTTCCATTCATTCCTTCGGGAAAGAAAATAAAGTTTTGCTGGAGGATGCAAGAGATACGGTTGCTGAGTTTACCGGAGCGCATCCAAAAGAAATATTTTTTACCGGAAGCGGCACTGAATCAAATAATTTTGCTTTGAAGGGAATTGCATTCAATTTTTTAAACATCGGAAAAAATCATATAATATCCACTTCGATCGAGCACTCCGCGGTGCTGGATACACTGAGATATTTAGAGCAGAAATTTAATTTTAAAGTAACTTACATAAAGCCCTGTAACAAAGGGAAAATATCCTTAGAAGAACTTCATTCCCACATCAGTGCTGAAACATTTCTAATTTCAATTATGCACTCAAACAATGAGATCGGTGTGATAAACGATATTAAAGGTGTTGCAGAAATTGCAAAGGAAAGGAATATTTTTGTTCATACTGATTCGGTGCAGAGCATGGGGAAAACTTTTTTTAATTTAAAGGAACTGGGTGTAAACTTTGCGACTCTTTCAGCTCATAAATTTTATGGCCCGAAAGGAATTGGTGTATTATATATTAAAGATAAAACCCCTGTCGATAAATTCATTCACGGCGGGATGCAGGAGAGAAATATGCACGGAGGCACAGAGAACATTGCAGCAATTGCGGGATTAAAAAAAGCAATTGAAATAATTAAAACAAATTTCGATGATGATGTCCGCCATTATGAAGCATTAAAAATTTATTTAATTAAAAATTTAAAAAAGACGTTCGGTGAAAATGTTTTATTTAATTCAGGTGAAACAGATTCATTGCCAAATATTGTTAATATTTCATTTGATCTGAATAAAGTAACTTTTGACGAAGAGATGCTTATCATCCGGCTTGATCTTGCAGGCATTGCTGTTTCCGGCGGTTCAGCATGCACTGCCGGTACACATAAGCCTTCTTATGTCCTCACCGAACTCGGGCGGGATGAAAGAACTGCTTTGGGATCTCTCAGAATTTCGTTCAGCAGGCAAAACACAAATGAAGAGATTGATTATTTGATAGAGAGTCTGAAAAAAATTGTAATGCAGTAAACATCAAGATCGAAACATCATTCTATTTAGTATGAAGCAGGAATAATTTTATTTCATTCCTTTCAATTTAAGATTCTCTTCCCCTATTTTATTTTCAATAACCTTATTTTTTCTGAAGATCAGATTTTTGAGGCTGATGATCATTCCGGAGAAAATATAGAACAGGCAAAATGAAAAAGCCCCTTCCCCGTTGGTTGCAATTGTCAAAATAACTGCGATGAATAATAATATAAAAACTATAGGATTCTTTTTAATCGCGTAAAGAGAGGGTTTCGGCAGGCTTTCATATTTAATTCTGCTTACCATCAATAGCGGCAGCACGACTGAAAGTATTATAATCAGTTTCTGGCTTATTGCTCCGGATAAGATTTTATTATGATAAAATAAGATGTAAGTGCAGATCGTCATCGAAGTCATCGGAGCCGGAAGGCCGTTGAACTTATCTTTATCAAATCCTACAAGCTGAACATTGAATCTTGCCAGCCTCAATGCTGCAAATACCATTATCAGAGAAGATAACACTATTCCAATATCGCCTAATTCATTCAGATAAATGTTGTAAATAAGAAAGGATGGAGCAACGCCGAAAGAGATTACGTCAGATAATGAATCAAGCTCTACACCGAATTCGCTTGAAGATTTTGTAAGCCGTGCTGCAAATCCGTCAACCGCATCAAACAAAGAAGCATAGATTATAAATAATGCCGCATCTGTGAAATCTCCTTTTGCTGAATTTATTAAAGACATAAATCCGCAGAAGGCATTCAGTATTGTAAACAGACTTGGTATAAATTTTCTTGATACTAGCATTTTAAAGCTCTGCAATTATTGTTACACCGCCAGTAACTTTCTGATCCATACTGACTAATATTTTTGAATTCCTGCTGATAAGTATATCGATTCTCGAACCGAATTTTATCATACCGAATTTGTCACCCGCATTAACCCGGCTTCCCTCTTTTATATCGTAAACAATTCTGCGTGCAACAAAGCCGGCAATCTGTTTGAACAAAACTTTTTTTCCATTATCCGTATTCAAAATCCCAATTTCAGTTCTTTCATTTTTCTCAGAGGATTTATGATTGAATGCTACCAGATATTCACCTTTGATATATCTGAAATACTTTACTACGCCTGATATTGGAATTCTGTTAACGTGAACATTCAGCGGAGAAAGAAATATGCTTACCTGTTTTAATTCGATATCTTTATCAAAAATGTTTGTCTCCTTATTAATCACGTCTTCAATCACAACAACCTTTCCGTCGCCGGGTGATAATATCTGATTTTCAGTCAAACCCTGCGGAAGCTTTCTTTTCGGATCGCGGAAAAAATATAAAGTAAATAGCCATAAAAAAATTACAATTCCGACAAGTATATATTTTATAAAATTAATCTGAATAAATACTGCTGCCACATATAATACAACACCAAATATAAAAACTTTTATTAAAACATCTTTACCATAGCGGGTCAACATCAGCTGATCCTGTTTTTAACTTCCAGATATGCCTCTTCCACTTCACCCATATCAAATCTGAACCTGTCTTTATCAAGTTTTTTATTTGTTTCAAGATCCCATAGCCGGCACGTATCCGGTGAGATCTCATCGGCAAGAATTATATTACCGTCCTTATCTTTGCCAAACTCCAGCTTGAAGTCAACAAGCTTAATATTCTTTTCTAAGAAATATTTTTTTAAAATAATATTAATGTTAAGCGTCATTTTTTTTATTGTGTCGAGGTCCTGTTTATCAGCCATTTCAAGCGCAAATATATGTTCCTCTGTAAACAGCGGATCACCCAGCTCATCTGACTTTAAGTAATATTCAACGATGGGGAATTTGAGTTTTGTTCCTTCATTAAAGCCAAACTTTTTCACCAGGCTTCCTGCTGCAATATTTCTGCATACTACCTCAACCTTAATTATATCGACTTTTT
>JBDTWU010000365.1:0-1579 GCA_040006535.1 bacterium
TGTTATAATTTTCTGGATGTGCGGAATATAGTATTGAGTGTTGAGTATTGAGTGTGGAGTGGAGAGTGTTTTTGACTATATAGAAGGGGTGAATTGGTGTTTCTATTGCTGACTGAATAAGCTAAACTTGATAAAACCAAAAAACATATGGAAGTAGAATTAGAAAAGCTTTTAAACACCATAAATAACAGGTTTTCAGGACCTGAATCATGCAGAATGCAGGACATGATAAACGGAAAGCTGGATATCAATACAGATGAAATAAAAAGTTATTTAACCAGATTAATAAATTTTGGCGGTATAAACCTGAATTATCAAAACAAAGAAGACCGCAGTGATGCAAAAATTTATCTTAATCAATTTACTGATTACTTAGATAACCGCAAAAAAAGTAGAGTCTAAACAAAATACTCTCTTAATATCAGGTGGTTTGCAATATAAGACCCGTTAATGGATCACCTCTTTTAGAGCCTGTCAGACCCTTAAACTGAACAGGCTCATCAAAGAAGCTTATTTATTTACCTAACCCAAATTTCAAATAAAGTATTATAAAATTTCCTTCATCTTACTTAAAATTACTCAAACCCTTTATAATACGCCAATTTAAAATTCAGATATCCGTAGGATTCATATATAGATTTTTAATGGAAGATTATTATTGGCGATAACGTGCAACAGTTTTTATAATATTCCAAAGCAAAAAAATTATATTGCCTTAATACATATTGACAATTCTTATTAAAGGAGTTGCAAAGATATTTTATTGAACTAAAAGTTAGATATATTGTTTGGATGGAATAAATTAATTTTATTATAAATCAAGTCCTATGAAAGAAGAAATTTCAGAAACAGAGCTTGCTTCCCTGAAAGAAGCGAAAGGCAAACTTGAACATCCGTCTATCCTTGTGGAATTATCAAATATTGCAGGTAAGCCTATTGAAAAGGTATATTCGTTATTACCGGTAAAATTTCAGGAAGGAATAGGCAAAATTACCAAAAGTGTTTTGCTGAGATCATTGAACATGCTGGTGTCAAATACTTATAAGCGTAATAATCCCAAACCAAAGAATTTGTTTCATAAAGTTCTTGTTACCGGCACCGGGGCTGCCGGCGGATTTTTCGGATTATCTGCATTGGCATTGGAACTTCCTGTTACAACGGCAATAATGCTTCGTTCGATTATGGACATAGCAAGAAGCAAGGGATTTGATATTAATGATATGAATACTAAGCTGGCATGTCTGGAAGTATTTGCGCTTGGAGGAAATGCAAAGACTGATGATTACTCTGACAGTGCTTATTATTTAATAAGAGGAGCTCTGGCAAAGGAAGTGGCTGATGCCAGTAAATACATATTAAAAAAGGGTATCATTAATGAAAGCGCACCTGCGATAGTAAGTTACATTTCAAAAATTGCATCACGCTTCGGAGTTATGGTATCGGAAGAGGTTGCTGCAAAATCAATTCCCATCATAGGTTCTGTTTCCGGTGGAACAATAAACTATATTTTTATGAATCACTTTCAGAAAATGGCTGATGGACATTTTACCGTTAAAAATTTAGAGGATAAATACGGGAA
>JBDTWU010000366.1:0-6301 GCA_040006535.1 bacterium
GCTTTAATGATATTACTTCCAAAATAGGTTTGGAGAATCAAAGCATTCCGGGAGGAAGTATAGATGTTGGTAAACAAAACTATCTAGTAAGAGTACCCGGACAGTACGAGGATCCGGAAAAGATAAAAGATATTGTAGTTAAAGCTGAATCCGAACAGCCCATTTATATTAGAGATGTTGCCCAGGTAATATATGGATTTAAAGACCGCACGACATTATCAAGGGAAAATGGTCAAGAGTCTGTAACTATTGTTATTAAGAAAAGAAGCGGAGAAAATATAATCAGGATTGCCGACGAGATAAAAGATTTGGTTAAGAAAAAAGAATCTACTTTGCCTGCAGGTTTGAAAGTCAGTTTTACAGGTGACCAGTCAAAGAATATTAAGAATACAGTTCATGAACTGGAGAACGGAATAATCACAGGATTTTTTCTGGTATGTCTTATCCTGCTTGCATCCATGGGTTTGAAGAATGCATTTCTCGTGGCAACATCTATTCCCTTCTCATTTTTTATATCATTTATTATTCTGGGAGCTTTTGGAGTAACACTGAATATCGTTGTATTATTCGGTCTGATCCTTGTGCTTGGTATTATAGTTGACGATGCGATTGTAGTTACTGAAAACATTTACCGGTTACAGGAGACAGAAGGCTTTACACCTTATGATGCGGCAATCGAAGGACCAAGGGAAGTTCAGTTTCCTGTTACGATTGCTACATTTACAATTATTTCTTCCTTCGCTCCCTTATTATTTTTCCCGGGAATTGTAGGTCAGTTTATGAGATATCTTCCGATAACATTAATTGTATGTTTATTCTCTTCCCTATTTGTTGCATTAGTAATTAACCCTGTCCTCTCATCTCAGTTTATTAACTTCAAAAGAGACCGTGCACGATTAGAAAGAAAAACAAAGTGGTATAATGTTGTAACAAGATTTCATTTATGGTTTGACAGGTTGTTTGCAGGTTTAGTTAAAAAATATGAAAGAGTGTTGAGGTTTGCCTTAAGACACAGAGCTCTTACAATTGGCGGAACAGTATTTCTTTTAATAGCTGTAATTGTTGTATATGGAATGTTCAGTAAAGGAATAGAGTTTTTTCCGCAGGTAGAACCGCAACAGGCCTTCATTTATGTTAATATGCCTGTAGGAACAAATCTTGACAAATCGAATGAGGTAACAACAAAGATAGAAGAGAAGCTTCCTCCTTTTGCTGATATAGAATATTATCTGACGAACATTGGTTCGGAGATCGGCTCAGGTTTTGGAAGTGATGTAGCAAATAAAAATACTATCACCTTAAGTTTTTATGATAAAGAGGACAGATCACAAAGTTCTTTTAAGACAATAGAAGAAATAAGACATGCCATCGCTAATATAACCACCGCTGATGTAAGGATTCAAAAACAGTCAGGCGGACCTCCGACAGGACCTCCTGTTAATATTGAGATCTCAGGTGATGACTTTGAAAAGCTGGGAAAAATATCTGAAGATGTTAAAAAGCTGATAAAAGATATTCCGGGAATGAAAGATCTTAAAGATGATTTTGATGAAGCCAGACCTGAAATAAAAATTACTATTGACCGTGAAAAAGCGGCACTGTATAATCTTAATACAACATTAATAGCATCCAATGTAAGGACTGCTATCAATGGTACCACTGCAAGCAAGTACAGAGTTTCAGATAAGGAATATGATATCACAGTCAGACTGGATTCAAGCCAGAGACAGAATGTAGAAGCTGTTGAAAATATTTATATTCCGGGTAAAGACGGAGCGAAAGTTCCATTAACTTCCGTCGCGAAGATAGAATTTTCCGGAGGCATAGGTGCGATCAACAGGAAAGATCTGAAGAGAGTCGTTACAGTATCTGCAAATGCCGAGGGAAGACTGGGCAATGATGTGTTAACGGATGTCAGGAAAAAATTAAATGATTTTAAATTGCCGATTGGATATAACATTAGTTATACCGGAGAGCAGGAAAGCCAGCAGGAATCTCAAAGCTTTCTGGGTAAAGCGTTCCTTGTTTCTTTACTTCTTGTTTTCTTTTTTCTTGTGATAGAATTTAATTCGGTCACATCACCTATAATAATAATGTTCACAGTTTTACTTTCACTCATTGGTGTTCTGCTGGGACTTTTAATTACTCAAACACCATTCGGAATAATAATGACAGGGATCGGTGTCATTGCCCTTGGAGGAATGGTCGTCAGAAACGCCATCATACTTCTCGATTTTCAAAAAGAGCTCGAGAGCAGGGGCATGAGCAGACTGGAATCCAGTGTTCATTCGGGAATGATAAGATTAAGACCGGTATTTCTTACGGCAGCTGCTACTATACTCGGACTTGTACCACTCACCACCGGTGTGGATTTTGACTGGAGGTCATTTTCATGGGTGATCGGCGGACAAAATACTGCATTCTGGAGACCGATGGGTGTTGCAATTATATTCGGACTTTCTGTTGCAACCTTTCTTACATTGATCGTAGTGCCAACAATTTTCATATCTGTAAGTAATTTAAAGGAAAGGTTCAAAAGAAAGCCAAAGCAAGTAAGCGGGGAAATTGTTACCCAGGAATAGAGAAAGTTAAAGTTGTAAAACATTTACTGTAAGGTCAAAGATTTATCTTTGACCTTCTTTGTTTTTAGTATAAATTTTATTTTGTGAACAAATATATTTTTTATTTACGTTGATCCAGATACTTTAACGGCAAATAAAACCACAGAGTCAATTTAGAATTTTAAATATGACAATACCTGTCTTTCCACTTCAGTGAAGCTCGATGTCAATACCGGCATAATTCTATCGGGAAGTCCGAGATGTTATGTAAATTAACACGCTGGAAATAAAGTATATATCTTTTCTTAAAGGTGAATTTCTTCTTAGCTCTGATAAGGTGATAGAGGTAAATATATTGGTTTTTATTTTTAGCTTAAAGCAGTATGCATGGACATTTTAACGGGAAAAATTCTATGGCAGACAGATTTATAGCTGACAGTTTATTTTACAATTTTGTACAGCTGGTTTAATTTTTTAATCATCCAGGATTTCTCAGATTCAAAGTTCTTTGATTCAGTATATTTTTCGAGCATCTTTACATCAAAGTCTGTATATTTTTCGGGCTGGACCCGGATCCTGAACAGTTTGCTGTATAATTTTATGCTGTTTTTCAGATTTGACCTTACACTTTCCTTAAGCATTTTATTATTATCAAGATAATGCTTAAAAGTATCAAGAATAGAAAATGCTTCTTCATAATACCCAAGTTCGTAATAAATCTTAAGATACAAATTTTTTATTCCGATATAATAAACCATGTTGAATGAATCTGTATTTGAAAGAAAATTTAAAGCGTTTTCAAAATTTCCTTTTTCAAATTCAAGATGAGACCTTGTAAATCCACAAATATCCTTTTTGTTTTCTTTTCTCAGCAGGGAAGCATTTTCATCGATAAAGGTCTCAGCAAAGGTAAAATTTTTTCTTTTCGCTTCATAAATAACTATACCCATATATAAAATTCCGAAAAGAGAATCTAATTTATCTTTTTCGAAATCAATGGCTTCAATCATTTTAAGATTTATTTCATGACCTTCATCAATAAACTTCAATTTATTATCATGCCTTTTTTCAATACAATAATTACGAAGTAAATTTAAAAGTGAATATCTTTCATGATTGGAAAAATTGTTAATATTTTCAAAGATCAGTTTCTTTACATTGAAAAAGGACTTCTCATTATTCTGATCCAGGACCAGCTGAATCAGCTCTAAATATATTTTAATTATATAAATATCCTTTTCATCTGAAAATTTTATAATTTTAAGAATATTATTTATATCTATATTTTGAATGAATATAAAAAACAGATTATTCTTCATTGATAAATTAAATTCTTTAGAGACGTAATAAATGCTGTTGGTGTTTTTGTAAAGAGAATTTGTAATACGGCAAAGTTCGAGTAATGCTTTTTCGAAAAAATCAGTTGCCATAGAGGTTTTGAACGAGCTTTTGTTAAATTTATAATCCAGCTTAAAATTTACTATCTCCAGTTTCTTTTCAAAAAAATATGAATCCAGTTTATGAGATGCCAGCTGCTCTTCAGCTGATTTCAGGCGGATATTAAAAAGCTTATCAAGACCCCGGGTCTGGTATTCATTCATAAGAGATATAATATTGTCAGTATTTGTGAAAAGGGATTGGCTGATCCTGTCATGTATTAAAAAACTTTCACAAAGCTTTAAATATTCCGACATCAGATTTTTCATAAGACTGTAGCTGAATTTGTTCTTTCCGTACAACTTCCCATAAACATATTCTTCGGTAAGCATCTCTGAATTAAATTGAGGAAGGAATTTTTTTAAAACGGTAGTAAGTGTTACAAATCTTTTGCTTCTATTGAAATAAGGTGAAGCTACAAAATCCTGAAATCTTTTGTATTCTTCTTTTGAAAATGTTTTTAAAGTATCTATGGCTTTACTTTTTAACATATAATTAAATTCAAGAATTTTACAGGATTCATTTTATTAAAAGTTTCAGTTCATCAGCCTTCTTGTGATACCAGTCCTGTCCTGCAATAAAATAAAATTTGCTTATATCTTCCTTAAGCTTCTTCAGATCAAGTCCCGTATACCGCTGAGGCTCGAGTCTGAATTTATAAAGACGAAGGAACAAACTGTGCTGGTCATTATAATATTTTTTTTTCCTCTGGGAAAATTTGTTTTCCTTATTCACAAAATGTTTATATGCATCAAGAATTGAAAACCCTTCTTCAAAATATCCCAGCTCATAATAAATGCGAAGGTACAAAGACTTTGTTGAAATTTTTGTATTAGGATTAACGGGCTTAATTACTGACAACAATTCAATTGCTTTTTCGATATTACCGTATTCAATATTTAAAAAAGCCCTTGTCCAGTTATATTCATATTCACGGATATCATCATTCAACTTGGATTTGAATTGTTCAATGAAATTTTCAGCATATTCATACTCTTTCTTATATGAAGATAAAAATACTATTTCAGTAAAAATTTCTCCGATGAACCAGCTAAGTCGGATTGACGAATAATCAACCTCTTCAACAAGCAATTTATCGGTTTCATAAAGTTCATCTATAAATCCTTTTCTGAAGAGCTGCATTCGGGTGATCGTATAGCTTCTTAAACTTTTCAGGATATCATACAGATCATAATTCGAAAATAATTTCAAATTGTTCTTCAGCATATCCTTTATTTCAAAATAATAATTTTCGCTTATATCTTTCCTGTCGTTAATGGTAAGCAGTATAAGTTTTGTATAGAAATAAAGATAAAATTTCTCTTCCGAATTAAGTGGCTTAAGGTCCTTAAGAAAGTTTTCCAGCTCAAACCTTTTTACAAAATTCAGCATTACACTTTCGCTTGCCTTACCTCTTAGCTCATCTTCTGACTGTATCAGCATATCTGTGGCGATGTGCAGCTTTTGAATTATGTTGCAAAGCTCAAATGTGGACCTCTTCAGAAAACCCTGCCAGATTAATTTTGTATGACTGTGTTTTTCGAGATGATACTGATATTTGAGAATTTCCAGTTGGAAAGATAAAGTAAAATACTCACTGTTCTGTATCGAATGTTTCTTCAGCTCTTCTTCAAATCTTTTAGACCTGATATCAAACAGTTTGTCAAGGTGCCGTTCTCTGAATTCTTCCAGAAGATCCAGTGCATTCCTGGCTCTTGTATGGTCTTCCTTATTTGATCTGTCTGTTATTAGAAAAGTTTCACACAGTGAAAGCATTTCCGACATCAGGTTCCTCATAGAGCTGTAGCTAAATTTGTCTTCGCCGAATACTTTTCCATACAAATATTCTTCCGTCATTTTTTCGGAAGAGAATGCAGGATAAAAACCTTTAAGAGCTTTTACAAAACGAGTCAGGCTGTTGTTCCGGTTGAAGTAAGGAGATTCTGCAAAGTATTCGAATCTTCTGAACTCTTCTTTTGAAAAAGTTTTTAATATGTCAACAGCCTTGCTTTTTAACATACGGAAATGTGATGATTTTTTGAAAAAAATTTCTTTGCAGATTTCAACCGAATAATACTATTTTTGTACAACTATAAAAATTCAAACATACTATTCTATAATTGAAAATTTTAAGCGGGTTTATCTGAATAAAACTCTATTAATGGTAATATTAGAATGCGGTTAAATTTATTCTCTAAATAAACCGGACAGTAATGGAAAAATTTATCTAAAAGCTTATTAGAAATTAGTGTTCATATATAGAATGTCCCTTTTCAATAAATTCTTCTCCTGGGATAATTCAA
>JBDTWU010000367.1:0-6314 GCA_040006535.1 bacterium
ATTATTTAACGCAAATGAAAAAGGACGACAACGCTTTTCAACGAATTGTAAAAATAAAATCGAATGAATTTAATTATAATAAGTTACGAAGCTGTGAAACAGGTTATTAATAAAAAGCCCGGACTAAATTAAATTTAATCCGGACTTTGTAAAAATGAAAACAAATAGAATTATACTATCAGCATAGCATCGCCATAACTGTAAAATCTATATTTTTCTTTCACTGCTTTTTTATAAGCTTTCATTATAAGATCTCTTTCAGCCATCGCACATGAGAGCATCAGCAATGTGCTCTGAGGCATATGGAAATTTGTGATGAGTCTGTCAACAATTCTTAAAGACATCGGCGGATGAATGAATTTATCTGTCCAGCCCTTACCCCATCTTACCTGTCTGGTTGTTATTACATTAGTTTCCAGGACTCTTGCTACTGAAGTTCCAACGGCAATTACTTTTTTCCTTTTGGCTATTGAAGCATTAATAATGTCCGCAGATTCTTTTGACATCTCATAATATTCAGAATCCATTCTGTGCTTTGAAAGATCTTCAACTTCGACAAGCCGGAATGTACCTAATCCGATATGAAGAGTAAGAAAAACGATTTTTACACCTTTAGCTTCCGCTTTCTTAAGCAGATCTTTAGTGAAATGCAGACCAGCCGTAGGCGCAGCAACAGAGCCTGTATGCTGGGCATATACGGTCTGATAATCTTCTTTATCTTTTTCCACAGAGTCTCTTTTGATGTAAGGAGGTAATGGAGTCTTACCGAGCTTCTCAATATATTTTGAGAAATCCCCCTGATAATTAAATCTGACAATTCTCCCTCTTGAAGTGGTATTGTCAATTACCTCGCAGTATAAATTTTTCGTAAAAAATATTCTGTTACCAATTCTTACTTTTCTTGCAGGATCGACCACTACATCCCAGATGTTTTCTTCAGCAGATAATTGTCTCAAAAGAAAAACCTCAATCTTTGCCTTAGTCTTTTCTTTGGTACCATATAGCCGTGCATTAAAAACTTTCGAATCATTCAAAACAAGTACATCACCATCCTCCATATAATTAATAACATCCTTGAACTTTTTAGTCTCCAGTTCACCGGTAGTCTTGTTTACTATCATCAGTCTGCATGCATCTCTTGGATTCTTCGGTACTTTTGCAATCAAATTTTTTGGAATCGGATATTTAAATTGTGAAAGTTTCATTTATTTTTTAAATTATTATTATTTGAAAATATTCCTTATTACATTTTCAAAACGAAATCTGATTTAATTCTTAATATTGTAAAATGCTTTAATTCCCGGATACACGGCCGCTGTACCAAGCTCTTCTTCAATTCTCAGAAGCTGATTATATTTTGCGACACGATCTGTTCTGGAGAGTGAGCCGGTTTTTATCTGCCCCGAATTAGCCGCAACAGCAATGTCTGAAATTGTTGTATCTTCAGTCTCACCGCTTCTGTGGCTGATTACACAGGTATAGCTGTGTGACTTTGCAAGATCAATTGCATTTAGTGTTTCGGTGAGAGTTCCGATCTGATTAACTTTTATTAGAATAGAGTTGCCTATTTTTTTATCAATTCCTTTTTGAAATATTTCAGTATTTGTTACAAATAAATCATCTCCTACCAGCTGAATTCTCTGTCCGAGCTCTACAGTCAGTGCCTTCCATCCATCCCAGTCATTCTCAGCCATGCCGTCTTCAATACTTAATATTGGATAATCCTTCACGAGCTTTTCATAAAGCTTCACCATCTGGTCTGATGTCTTTGCAGGAATGTGAGATTTGTAAAATTCATACTTTCCGTTTTTCCACATTTCGCTCGAAGCAACATCGAGTCCTATAAAAACATCCTTGCCAATTTTATAATCTGAACGGTTTACGGCTTCTATAATAACTTCAATTGCTTCTTCATTCGATTTCAGATTGGGAGCAAAGCCTCCTTCATCACCAACATTTGTATTATAATTTTTTTTATGCAGTACATTTTTTAATGAATGAAAAATTTCAACTCCGCATCTCAGTGCTTCAGAAAAACTGTCAGCGCCTGTGGGTATAATCATAAACTCCTGAAAATCAACAGTGTTGTCAGCATGTCTGCCCCCGTTAATAATATTCATCATAGGCACGGGCAAGGTTTTTGCATTCACACCACCGATATATTTGTAAAGCGGCAATTTTAAAAAATTAGCTGAGGCATGAGCATTTGCAAGAGATACTCCAAGCAGTGAATTAGCCCCCAGATTGGATTTATTTTTTGTGCCATCCATTCTGATAATTGTTTCATCAATTTCTATCTGATTAAAACTTTCCATTCCCGTAATTGTCTTTGAAATAAGCTTATTTACATTTTCAACAGCTTTTCTCACGCCTTTTCCTGAATATCTTTTCTTGTCTCCGTCACGAAGCTCGACGGCTTCTCTTTCGCCGGTAGATGCACCGGATGGAACAGCAGCTCTGCCAAGAGTTCCGTCTTCTAATGTTATATCTACTTCTATTGTTGGATTTCCCCGGGAATCTAAAATTTCTCTGGCGCGGACACTTTGAATTAAGGGCAATGTATAAAGTTAGGGGTTTTATAAATGAGTGTATAAAAATAATCTATTAATGAGCGGAAAGCAATTCAATTGAGATGATTGAATCAATAAATCCCAGTGTTTATTAAAGTGAAAAGTTAGAAATCTTATAGAAGTCTTTACACACAGGGTATGATAGCAGCCATTAATTTATTGTCAATAATTAAGGTAAGTTATCAGGGTTTTTTGTTTTCAGTAATGATATTATTATCCATAAGAGTCTTATAGAAATACCTGATCATCCGGTAATTCATGTTAAAGTTTTAAGCAACGGGTTAGATCAGCTTTCTGTTCTCTTAAAATTTTTAATTATGATGTATTTCAATTTAATACAAAATCCCGCTCAATGAAATTAAAAACTACAGACCTTTGTGATAATTATCACTCCCGGGTGAGGGTGGCAGATCCCATCGGATTCAAAGACTACGGAGGGAAGAATAGTTTTTCCGGAAAGATCCGCACTGTCAAATGTTTCGAAGACAACTCGTTTGTAAGAAGAAATCTCGAACAGAACGGCGAAGGAAATGTTCTCATCGTTGATGGAGGCGCATCAATGCATTGTGCCTTGTTAGGAGATATGCTCGGAGAAACTGCGGTGAAGAATAAATGGAACGGCATTATTGTATATGGTTGCATAAGGGATTCACTTGCTGTGTCGGTGCTTCCGCTGGGTGTAAAAGCATTGAACACAAACCCATTAAAGAGCGCTAAAAGAAATGAGGGAGAGGAAAATATTACCCTTCACTTTGCAGGGCTGGATTTTATACCCGGAGAATTTGTCTACTGTGATGAAGACGGGATTATTGTCTCTCGTGAAGATCTGAAATAGTTTAATCTGAATAAAATCATTTCGCACATTTTTCATAATTAATGGAGAAAAAGAAAAGCGCCGGTATTCTGTTATATCGTCTTGATAAAAATTTAATTGAAATTTTTCTCGTGCATCCCGGAGGACCATTCTGGGCTAAAAAAGATGCAGGAAGCTGGAGCATACCTAAAGGAGAATTTACAGATGAAGAGGATGCCCTGACAGCAGCCAAAAGAGAATTCTTTGAAGAAACAGGTTCCCGGGTTACAGGTGATTTTATTGAGTTAACACCGGTAAATCTCAAAAGCGGAAAAACTGTTTATGCATGGGCGGCGGAAGGTGATATTGATCCTGACAAAATTTTCAGCAATTCCTTTGAGATTGAGTGGCCTCCCCGATCAGGTAAGATGCAGGAATTTCCTGAAATTGACCGGGGTGAATGGTTTAGCATTCATGTGTCTAGAGAAAAGATAAATGCATCTCAAATCGGACTAATTGAAGAGCTGGAGGCAAAGATTAAAATTTAACTGATAAAATTCTTTTATCTTATATTTGATAATGATGAGAAATTTTTTTTGTACAGTTGCTAAAAATTAATTTTAGAAATTTTGAAACTATTAAAATTTTTAAAGATGGATTAACCCATCTCTCTCATATTATAAAAATACTTCTTTTGAAATAAATAAAAATATTATATAAACCTGTTAAAAAATTATTATCAAATAAATAAATTATTTTTCTATTATATGCTATTTATTTTTATTAAGTTTATGAAAGTAATTTTTAAATAATTAAATCCAATTAATATGGCAGTCAAACCAATACCGGACGGATTTCATACTATCACACCTTATATCATGGTCAGAGATGCATCTAAGTTTATAGATTTTCTTAAGAAAGCTTTCGATGCATCCGAAGTAAGCCGCACGGATACGCCTGACGGAAAAATTATGCATGGTGAAGTAAAGATTGGTGACTCCATGATAATGCTTACTGAAGCTTCAGAGAAGTATCCGGCAGCAAATTCATATTATTATTTGTATGTACCGGATACTGATGCATCATATAGGAAGGCTCTCGATGCGGGAGCTACTTCTGAAATGGAACCGGCAGATCAGTTTTACGGAGACAGAAGCGCTGGAGTAAAAGATCCCTTCGGAATTACCTGGTGGATCGGAACACACATTGAGAATGTTTCCCCCGAAGAATTGAAAAAGCGTGAAGAAGAATATATGAAAAAACAGAAAGTTTAAAATAAATATTTCTAAATAATCCTAATAAAAAAACCTCCGCTGTTTGCAACAGAGGAGGTTTTTTTATTGAAAGTAAAAAATATTCTACACTATAAACGGACCGGCAATTGCTAATACTTCTGCCATCGTAAGAGTTTCATCAAATGCTTCTGAGATAGGTGTTGCACCTACGGTTGTAATAGTCCTGACATCAACACCTCCCTGAATATAATTATCTTCTCTTACATAGATCGCAGCTGGTGCACCTCCGGAAATTGTACCTGAGATCCAGCCTTTCTGACCGCGTATTCTTCTTACTTCTGAAGCATGACGCGCTTCAACTGAATGTATCTGTAAAGCAACAGTCAGAATCGCACCATTACTTATCAAGCCACCGGCCTGACCTTTATAAGCCCTTACGCCTGTATCTTCAAAAGCTTGTGATAAAGTGAGGAAAGTATTATAGTTTGTAAAAACATCAGAATATACACCGCCGGCAGTAAAATCAAATGTCGGCTGCGCTACAGGTGTTCCTCCCAAGCTTTGAACTGCACCGATCAAATCTATGACGTGTGCAGCTTCATGAAGACTTATCTGAGTAAAAACAGCTCTGTCACCTCCCGGTATCAAACCGGCTGCAAGCAGGCCCTGCTGATAAAATTTTGATTCAAGATATTCTAGTGTTAAAGCGAAGTTAAGAATTTCAACAATAGTCGCACTTGATGTACTGCCCGGACCATTGCCTTTGGCAACAGCTTTACCCGTGAGATTACTTAAAATTCCAAAAGGGATAGCAGCAGTCAAAGCTCCTAATCCAAGTTTTGAAAATCCATCTAATGCATCTCTGCGCGAGAAATTTTTCTTATTAAAAGATTCGTTTATTTTATTATAAAGGTTTTCAAGATTCATTTTATTTTCTCCTTAAATTTTTTAATTATGGTAAACTATTAGCTGTAACGTTTGTGGTAATGTAGGTCTTGGCAATTGCCAGAACTGCACTTGGTAAGCGCTGGGCATCCAGGCCTGCAGCATTAACAATATCATTACCGGCAAAATCTGCTGAGCGGGGATTTAGTAAATCCCGAATCGCTGCCGCATGTCTTGCTTCTACAGAAACAATCTTTCCTGCAAGTTCTAAGTAGGTGGGATTAACAATAAGATACCCTGCACCATTGTAAGCAGAAACTCCAAGATCTTCAAATGCTTTTGCAGTGTTTAATACACTTGCTCTGTCAGTAAAATTTATGGAAGAAAAATTTACTTCTAAAGACGGGATTGCAGCCGTTCCAATAGCAGCTTTGAAAAAATCCCGGTGTGCAATTTCATGATCGCGGATATCATTTAAAATCTGAATTTCAGCAGAGGTTGCTCCGGTATAAAATGCGCTTGTAGCCTTAATGTAAAAAGCTGCTTCGAGCTGTTCCAGAGCATAAGCATAATTTAAAACACCAACATCTCCGCTTCCGAGATCTACTGTTGTACCGGGAGTAACCGGATCATCCTTACATGCTTGAATTCCCGTGGCCAGTACGGCTGCTGATATTCCTGTGAAGACTAAAAAATTTCTTCTGCTCAGCGGTTTATTAATAATACCCATTTCTTTTTCCGGAATTTCTTTTTTGATTTCAAGATCAGTCATATTATTTCCTTTCGATTTTGTTTAAAAAAACTTTTATTGTATTCTTTTCCTGATTACAT
>JBDTWU010000368.1:0-1738 GCA_040006535.1 bacterium
TACATTCACTATTCAATTTCCATCTTTTTATTCAGCCAGATCTTTATACCAAACTGATTAGTCTTTACATTATTAATTTCTCCTTTGAGTTTTTCCATTTGAAAATCCCTGTCAACATTTGCATGATCAGTTTTTAATTTGATAAGATCATTTGTTATCCGCAGAAATTCATAAAAGGAAACTTTGAAATCTTCCTTTATGGTTGTTTCCCTTTTCAGATAATGCCGGAAACTATCTATCATTGAGATTGCCTGATCAAAATACTCACTTTCAAAATAGATCTGAAGCTGTAATATTTTAACCTGCAGTTTAAGAATGAAAATCGGAAAATAAGTTTTTGTAAGGAAGTCCAGAGCAGAGGCCAGATTACCCTTCTTATATTGAATCATGCCATAGCAAAAATTTAGTGTACTTTCCTTTTCATTTTCCAGTTTGTGTTTATTGATCTCAATATAATTCTCAGCCCATTCAAAATTATTTACGCGAACACTGATCTTTACTTCATTAATGAAATCCGGATAGAGGATCTTGCCAAATTCCTTATTCCAAAATGCATTCTTTTCATTTATTAGTTTAAAATGTTCAGCCAGCAGATCCGTTCTGGAATTAATATTAAAATTGTATGCACAATACCCGCTCATGTGAAGAAAGATCATATACCTGTCAACCGGGCTTAATTGATCCCGGTGTTTTTCAGCGAGTGATTTCAGCTCATAGAAATACTTGTCCTCAAGTTTGGTTTCCAGAAGTATAATATTATTATAAACCAACAAAGTCGGAATATCTTCAAAATTATTATTATTGATATATTTCATTATTTCATCAAAAAGTCCCGGATCATATTTAAAATTATGCTGCCTTTTCTCATGAAGCATCACGTTATAAAACTTTACAATCCTTACCAATGCAAATCTGATAAAAAGGTTTAAGCTTTCCTGAAGCAAATGAAGATGTTCGTCCGGCTCTTTTGGGGCATAAAAGGAAGATAACTCTTCGTTGAGAAGAAGCTTGTGATAAAAATAGTTTTCATCCCTGACCTCAGAGGCTTCATTCCGTTTAACAGCCGCTTTTAATGTCTGCTCAAAAATATTATCAAGATCTCTTGCCCTTAATTCGGCCAGCAGAAATTGTTCTTTTACTTTATTATTATTTTTGAATCCCGTATATGAAAGAAATTCCTTGCTGAGCGCAAACAGATCGGAAGCTGTGTTTTTTAATTTAAAATAATTATACTTCTCTTTGGGAAATACTTTTTTAAAAACTATTTCTTCGTCTAGGTCTTCAGCTTTAAATTTAGGGTAAGATTTTTTAAGCTCATCAAATAGTTTAGATACATTTTTATTTTTGTTAAATATCGGGGAATTTACAAAATCTTTAAACTGGTTTATTTCATACTGATTGAGTGATTCGAGGAACCTAATAATTTTTGTATTATGCATTATGAATGCTAATTGCTAAAATTATTCTAAAAATAACTTTTTTGTCTGAGTTATTAAAGGTTTTTGACTTAAATATTAAATTTGTTAAATCAGGTGATTTAAAAACAGAAATAAGTTTCTTTAGTATCAATAAATGAAATCAGTAATTTACTTTAATGATTTGTAAATTTAGTGATAGGATTATGATTACTGATAACTCCTCCAATTAGGTGTCACAGATCTGAACGAGACAATATTACCAATTTTAGAGATAAACAGATTGCATATCAGGTAAATTAGGAGAAGGCTTAACCGGTAAT
>JBDTWU010000369.1:0-10019 GCA_040006535.1 bacterium
CCCACCACTGCATTTAAGATCGAAGAGAAAATGGAAGATCCGCTTGCAATGTATCTCAACGATATCTATACCGTTTCAGCAAATCTCGCAGGGCTTCCCGCGATATCAATCCCGTTAGGCCTGGACTTCAATAAGCTTCCGTTCGGAATACAGGTGATGGGAAGAAAATTCGATGAGTCCGGTCTGTTGAGGATGTGGAATGAGATGGTTAATTAGTTAATTGGTTAATTGGTCAATTGGTTAATTTGATTTTTTTCTAACGCGCTTACTTCCTTTCTATAAGTAATCAGGTCAGATAAATATTAACATGCTCCATTACTCACTTCGATAAAAAATCTTCAACGTTTCAGATTAAACTCAAACTTAGTCCCCTTCTGCTCCTCGCTTTCAACCTTAATATGGCTCGAATGCGCTTCCAATATATGCTTTACGATGGACAGACCAAGCCCGCTGCCTCCGATATCCCGGGAGCGTGTTTTATCCACGCGGTAAAATCTTTCGAATATTCTCGGCAGATCTTTTTTTGGAATTCCCATGCCATTGTCTTCAATATAAACTACAACTTCTTTTTCCTGAACTACCAGAGAAATTTTTATAATTCCTTTTTCCGGAGTATATTTTATTGCGTTGTCAATAAGATTAACAAGTACCTGCTGCAATCTTGCTTCATCCCCGAATACTCTCACACCGTTTGAAATAGCAGGATCAAATTCAAGCTTTACTTTTTTATTTTCTGCTAATGCTTTTAATTCATCTATGGTTTTATTTATTACGCTGGTAATTCCAAAATATCTTTTGCTCATTTTAACACCTGTTTCAAATTTTGAAATTGTGATAAGATCATCGACCAGCTCTTTAAGACGCCTGGTCTGATTAAATGCTCTTGTAAGAAAATCCTCATTAACTTTTTCATCATTGATCGCGCCATCAAGAAGTGTCTCCAGGGAAAGCTGTATTGCAAATATCGGAGTCCGGAGTTCGTGAGCAACATTTCCCATGAATTCGTTTCTATTGACCTTAAAGACTTTCGCAGTGTTTAACTCATGAAGTGTTCTCTGAGCTATTGAATAAAGCTCGTTTATAATTTCAAATATTTCTTTATTTAAAACAGAGCCTGACTTTAATTTATTCAGCTCTTCAATAAGCTCATTCAGCTCCGCAATTTTCTTATCGAACTGATCAAACTCTTCCGGTTCTTCCTGAAGCTTAAGCTTGCCGGATAAGTCAAACATCTTTTTTAAAGGTAAGTTTATTTCCTTATAAATGAACAGCACACTGAAAATATAAAAAATAATTCCGGCTGCGGCAGAAGCAAGAAGGGCTTCATTCGAAATATCAAGAATATGTGATTGGATTAAGAACAGAATCAGAAGAAGAGCGAAGAAAAGAACCGAGTATTTTGTAAGAAGATTAACTCTTTTCATTCATAGAGTTAAATTTAAAAAAATCATTTCATATCTTTAAATCTGTATCCAAGCCCCTTTATGGTTTCAATATAAACTGAATATTCACCCAGCTTTTCACGAACCTTTGCAACGTGCACGTCAACTGTTCTGTCCACCACATATATATTCTCGCCCCAGATCTGATTAAGAAGAATTTCCCTAGAATATACTTTACCTCTGTTTGATAAAAGAAAATGTAAGAGTTGAAATTCTTTTTTCGGAAAGAAGACCTCTCTTTCGTTGATACGAACGCTGTGGCTGGAGCTGTCTATTTCAAGATTTCTGAATTTAATATTGTCTTCGAGCTTAAGCGGTTTTTCATAATCACCGGAGGTTCTCCGTATAACAGACTTAATTCTTGCAAGCACTTTTCGCGGAGAGATCGGTTTGCTTATATAATCATCAGCACCTATCTCAAGTCCAAGAATTTCGTCTATTTCATTTTCTTTTGCAGTAAGAAATATAATTGGGATCTTTGATGTATCCGGATTAATCTTAAGCTGCTTGCAGACTTCAAAACCATTTACTTCGGGCATCATAATATCCAGAAGGATCAGATCGGGGGTGACATGTTCGGTAAGCTCAAGAGCTTCTTTGCCGTCCTTAGCTGTATAAACTTCAAACTCATTTTCGCTTTCAAGATTATATTTTAATATGTCAACAATGTCTTTTTCATCGTCAACAACGAGCACCTTTTTTTTCATCTTGGGTTTTTTCATTAAGCTAGCGATTGTATGTTAACAAATCATAAATTAATCATTTAAAAATTATCTCCCGGCCTGCTTTTGCTGATTTATAGATAGCATCAACAATTTGTATTACCTTCAATGCATCGTCGCCGCTTGAGATAATGTTATGATTTCCCGCCACCGCGCCGACAAAATGTTTTAATTCATATTCATAACTTTTCTTAAACACATTTGATGGTGTGATAATTTTTTTGGGCGTAATGTTATAAAGATTTCCGTCCATCTTTTTATAAATTTTAAACGGATTAATGGAAGAGCTTCCTTCCTTGCCGTAAACATTGCAGTAAAATAATTCACCTTCCCTCAGAAGACTCCAGCTGGCTTCAATTGTCAGGGTGGTATTATTCCTGAACCTTATCATAGCAATGCTTGAATCTTCAACCGATTTTGTATTATGATAATAATTAGACGCTGTAACACTTTTCAACTCGGGGAATCCCAGCAACCACAATCCTAAATCAAGCATGGCAATCCCGTTATCCAGAAATACGCCGCCTCCTGCTTTATCTTTTTCAAGCATCCACTTCTGATTTGAGCTTTGCGATTTGATCCAGCCGGCTTTTACATAAAATATATCTCCAATCTCTTTTGCTTTTGTAAAGGTTCGCTGCATCATCATATCATTTCTGAACCTGTTATTCATAGCCACCATGATCTTTCTTTTTGACTTCTTTGCAGCATCAACTATCTGTTTTGCTTCCTTATAATTTCTTGCAATAGGTTTTTCAACTAAAACATCTTTTTCTGCCTCAAGGCATTTTATGGCAATTTCTTTGTGAGCATTTGTTTGGGCAGCAATTATTACAGCGGATATCGCAGGATTTTCTTCAAGCATCTTTTCAACATCTTTATAACATTTATTTATATTGTACCTGGATGCAATGCTTTTACATTTTGAAATATCACTGTCACATACTGCAGAGATTTCCACTTCATCCATCCTGGATAATATAGGAAGATGTATAATTTGTGCGATTCCTCCCAAACCAACTATAGCGAGTTTAATCTTATTCATTCAGTAAAAAATGACGTTATACAAAAATGTCAAGACACCCAAATCACATATAAAGAATACTTACCGTTGCTTTCTTCCGAACCTGGCGGAGTTGGGTAACTTTATATTGTTCGGGGCTTGACAATATTATGACAATAATTAAAGCAGATAAATATACTCAAGAGGATTTAAACATTAAATACAATCCGAAGCAGCCGATAATAATATTTGCAATCCACATTCCCATGAACGGGCTTAACAGTGCCCTGTCCGCAAGCTTCTCCCCTCCGATAAGACATGCCCAGTATAATAGAAAAAATAAAAGGGACAATCCTGCTGCAATTCCGAAACCTCCTCTTCTGACACGATATCCGAGCGGCGCTCCGACTAAAACAAAAACCACACATGCAAACGGTATAGAATACTTCTTATATATTTCGACGTCGTATGAATCGATTTGCTTATCTATCTGCAGAAACATTGCCTGAGAGCTTATAAGATCATTTCTTTTATTTAACATCCGGTTGATAAAATTACTTAAAGTATCGAACGGGGTCATGGTGACTTTTACCATTGCTGCAGTATCAATGGTTCTGAAAGGTGAAGGATTATTTGTTTTTTCCGGTTCAGCAAAGTTTTTTTCCGGCTTTGTAAAAACTGTATCTATGAATTTTAAATTCTGCAGACGCTGAATATCTTCATTGATACTCTCAAAAAATTTAAAATTAATATTATTCTGAACAATATTAAGGCTGTCTACAACTAGCTTCATTGCTCCTGCTGAAAGCTCCCTGTCTCCGCGCGGAAACATAATGTCGTCAGACTTTTGAAATCCAAACCCTTCAGCATTAAATGTAAGCCTGTGCTTGTCAAATTTTATCTTCCGGTAATCCTGATTTACATTTTTTGTATTCAGCTGATGTATCTCCCCGTCATTGAGATTCATTATGACTTTTTTGAAATCGGTTGAAAAGCTGATGTCTCCGCTTTTTGCAGTAAGAAGATTTTTAGATTCAGGATTTGAATAATCATAAATATAAACTCCCTCTATATTATTGCTGTTAGGAAATGTTTTTTTTACAAGTATCTGCACTCCCTGAAGATCATCGGAAAATTTTCCCGGTTCGAGAATGAACGTTGGTTTTGTTTTTGAAATGTCATAAAGAAGTACCCTCGCCCTGTGATTCGCCTCAGGTAAAACTTCATTATTAAATCTTATCATTAGATAAAACATGATAAAAGAAATTAATATCAGGGGAAGCATCAATCTTGTTAGGCTTATACCGCTGGCTTTCATTATTGTGATCTCATTATTTGAAGATAGAGTCCCGAAAGCCATAAGCGAAGCAACAAGCATTGCCATTGGTACCGCAAGAGTAATCATCCAGGCGAGATTTAATGAGATAAGCTGTATTATCAGCCAGATGCTTAATCCCTTTCCGACAAACTGATCAAGCGACTTTATCAGAAATTGAAATAAGAATAAAAATATAACCGTTGTAAGTGCAAATATAAAAGGTCCGATGTGTGATTTTAATATGTAGCTGTCGATCTTATTCACTTAACATTCTCTCCATCACCTTCGCAACTTTTTCTGTACCCGGAAGCATTTCTTTTTCAAGGCCGGTATTAAGAGGTACAGCAGGCATATTCACGGACCCTATAACTTCAACAGGTGCATCCAGATATTTAAAACAGTTCTTTGAAATTCTTCCTGCAAGACTTTCAGCAAAAGAATTCAAAACTTTTTCTTCTGTAATTATCAGACATTTTCCATGACGCTTTACAGATTCATACATAAGCTCTTCATCAACAGGATTAAGCGTCCGGAGATCAACAATCTCAATGCTTCCGGCAAAACTTTTGGAAGCGTTCAATGCCCAGTGTACTCCCATTCCGTAAGTTATTACAGTTAGTGATTCTCCATTATCAATTTTTTCTATTGATGCACTCTGAACAATTTTTCCTTTACCAAACGGCAGAATATAATCTTCGCTTGGTTCAGGACATTTCGCCCATTCTGTTCCCGGAACTTTGCTCCAGTAAAGCCCTTTATGTTCAAACATTATCACTGGGTTGGGATCGTAGAAAGCTGCTTTCATAAGTCCTTTCATATCAGCTGCATTACTCGGAAAGGCAACTTTAATTCCTCTTATCGGAAGTATGCTCGATTCTATACAATCAGAATGATAAGGCCCGCCCGATCCGTATCCTCCGCAGGGAATTCTTATCACTGCAGCGACCGGATATTTTCCCATTGTAAGGTAACATGATTTTGAAAGCTCAACAACAAGCTGATTTATTCCGGCCCATGCGTAATCCGCAAACTGAATTTCAACGATCGGTTTTACTCCTACTGCACTCATGCCGACTGTAGAGCCTACTATATATGCTTCCTGTATAGGAGTATTGAAAACACGATTGTCCCCGTACTTCTGTGCAAGTGTTGCTGCCTCACGAAAGACTCCGCCTAATCTTTTTCCAACATCCTGTCCGTACAAGATCGCTTCA
The DNA here is from genome assembly GCA_040006535.1 of bacterium. GTDB lineage: Bacteria > Bacteroidota > Ignavibacteria > Tepidaquicellales > Tepidaquicellaceae > JAGPCH01. The sequence goes on from JBDTWU010000369.1 coordinate 5,700, forward strand.
GGATGCTTTTTTAAAATTTCATTCACCGCAAATAACGCTGCATCAACCATTACAATTGGCTCTCTGCCTTCCGGTTCACGCTCACCTTTTTCTTCTGTCACAGGTGTCGGTGCAAATTCATGCAGTGTCAATGATTTAAGATCCGGTTCTTCAGCTTCCACAGCCTTTTTAAAACTTTCATTTGCAGTTTCAATCGATTGAACTTCAATTACCGAAAGCTCCGCTTCACTGATTTTTTCTTTAAGTAAAAATTTTTTTAATTTCGGTACAGGATCATCTTTAAGATGTTTTGATAGATCCTCTTCAGTGCGGTACCATTCTTTTCTTACTCCGGATGTGTGATGACCCAGCAGCGGGACTTTAGCATGAATCAATAACGGTTTCCTTTTTGTCCGGACATAATCGAGCGCTTCACCGAATTTTTCATAACTTTCTACAAAATCCGATCCATCAATTTTCAAACGCTTCATACCCTTAAATCCTGCAGCAAATTCATAAGCATCCATAGCACGCATTTCATCTGCATATGCAGAGATCGCCCATTGATTATCCTGTATAAGATATATTATCGGCAGTTTTTTCAGCACTGCCATCTGAAACGCTTCCGAAACTTCACCTTCTGTGATTGAGCCGTCACCCAATGAGCAAACGACAACAGGTCTTTCCTTTGTGCCGTTGTATTCCAATAAGTTCATGGATTCAAGATATGAAATTCCGTGAGCCATTCCGGTTGCTGGGATAGCCTGCATTCCTGTTGCGCTGGACTGGTGAGGGATTTTTGGAAAGCCTTCCCGTTTCAATGATGGGTGTCCGTAATAAGTACGACCTCCTGAAAATGGATCATCACCTTTAGTAAGGAGCTGTAGCATCAATTCATACGGCTCGAGACCCATTCCGAGAAGAACTGATTCGTCCCGGTAGTACGGACTTATATAATCAATTTCTTTAAGCTGCATTCCGACAGCGAGCTGGATCGCTTCGTGGCCTCTTGAAGTAGAGTGTACATATTTACATATCTGCCGGTTCTCATCGTATATCTCTGCCATTCTCCTGGACGTGCACATCGTAGCATAGGCTTTCAGTAAAATTTCTTTATCGATCATTAACTGTAGTTAAAAAGTATAATGCAAAATAGAAACTATACATTTTGATACAATGCAAAATCTCTTGTAACGATATAGATTTTTGAACCACATAGAAATATAGTTCACATAGTTTTAAAAATATTTCTGCTATTCACTATGTGACTATGTGGTTAAAAAAACTCCAAGACACCGAAAAATTTGCTTACAATATATATATATCCGAATTTTTTAAATGGAAGGAGGAATTATGAAAAAATTCAAAAAAGCATTAAGAATTATTGTAGCTGTGGTTGTAATTTCAGGAGCTGTCTTTGCAGTAGCTTCTACCACAACTCCGACGGTGACTTTCGGATGTGAAGGTGACTGTAACTAATTAATAATTTTTGATCAAATTAATTTAAGCCGTGTGATGTATTTCATCCGGCTTTTTTATAAATTTCTAAAGTTGAAAGTTTTCCGGGTTTCGTCGTGTATCCCAAATCAACAAAATCTCTACTACTTTTTCTGTTACCTCGTAAAAAACCGCATAGTCATTTTTGAATATGACTCTGACATTAAGTTCATCTGTTAACTTTCCTATAAAATTGTTATTTGCTATCAGAGATGTAGTATGTTTGAGCTTCTTGACGAGCTTTTTACTGTAGATTTTATTCCCGTTTCTTTCATTATAGAATTCGAGAATTTCTTCGAGGCTATCTTTAGATTCTTTTGACCACTCTATTTTTCTTTTAACCATTTTTCAGCATCGTCGAATACTTTTTCATTTGGAATCCTTTGCCCTTCTTTCAATTGTGACTTGCTCTTTTTAATTTTTTCCCTTTGATCTTCACTTAGCTTGTATAAGTCTCCGGATTTTTCCTTTGACTCAAGTATCTGATTTATTGATCTCAGAATTTTAATATCCTCAACCTCTGAAATTCTTTTAACAATTATATTTTTTAATTTTGTTGCTGTCATATTTTATTTTTAAAAATATCATTACAAAAAATTTAAGTCAATTGTAAAGTCTATAGATTTTTGAAATTCGAACCCTCAAGCAAGATTCTTTTATCATCGATACATCCAAAATTAACTAATCGAATTTCCTCATTCAATACAAAGCCGGGATATCAATTTTTCTCTTTAATTTTTCTTTTATACCTTATATTATTACGGTATGCAGTTGATCAGCTCGTCATATTTTATTCCGCGTGAAGGAAATGAATTTTCCAAACTCTTTAAGAGAGTGCGGATCATGCCGCTGTATTCATTTCCGCATATCAAGGATATGAATGTTCATCTGACCTCACATCAAAAGAGATTTTTTGCTCATATAGATTTCGATGCTTTTTATGCTCAGGTCGAACAGAGGGACAATGTTAAGCTTCGGGGAAAACCTGTTTCTGTCGGAGGAATGGAAGGCGGAAAAGGAATTGTAATGACCGCTTCGTATGAGGCGCGCGCAAGAGGGATAGATACGGGAATGTCTGTCCTGGCAGCCAAACAGATCTGTCCCGAATTAATTTCTCTTCCCTGCTACGGTCCGAAATATGAAAGCATAATGATGAATCTGCTGAATCTGCTCAAAGATTATGTTCCTGAGGAATGTATCGAGCAGTACAGTATAGATGAATGCTTCATTGATCTTTCAGCTGTGGCCGGAAATTTTTATGAAGCACACAAGACCGGAAGCGTTATAAAAAGAAAGATCCGGGAGCTTGAAAATCTTACGGTGTCAATGGGGATTTCATACAACAAGTCTTTTGCAAAGCTTGCAACAAAGCTTCAGAAGCCGGATGGCATGTCGGTGGTTACCCGGGAGAATGAAGATAAAATTCATTCAATGCCTGCAAGTAAATTATGGGGAGTAGGAAGAAGAATTGAAAGACGTCTTGCGGTGTTGGGAATAAATACTATAGGCGAACTTGCAGATTCTTCCGGGAGGTTAATGAAAAAAGAATTCGGAATTAACGGCATAATTTTCAGAAGGCTTGCGCGCGGCGAAGATACTTCTGAGATCATTCGAAAGGAAAAGAAAGAAAAATCCCTTAATCATTACCATACACTTTCCGAGCCTGTCTATAAACCGGATGATGTGAAGAAAGAAATAAGACGCATCGGGGAATATCTTTGCCGTAAGCTTCGCTCGAAAAATCTTACTGCAGGGTTTATGCATCTATCTGTCCGGTTCGAAGACTTAACTTATTCTTCCTACATCACAAAGCTAACTAATCATACAAATGATGACAGGGAAGTGTTTAATTCTGCTTTAGGCATTTATAAAAAATTACGTAAGCCCGGTCCGTCACTTCATGCCCGGCAGTTTGGTATGGGTGTTTATGATCTTCATTGCGACACGCATGAAAGCAATCTTAACCTTTTCGAGAATAAAATTTTTCTGCCATACAATGCGCTCGATAAAATAAAAAGCAAGTACGGTGAAGGGATCATCAGAGTTGGAATTGAGAGTTAATTAAAAATTTCAATCACTTCCACATATCTTAAAAAATTCCCAAGCTCCTCGTTGTCATAAGTTCCGTAAGCATCAATCACGATTCCTTTTGTTCCGCTTTGAGCGGTGATCCCGTAGAGCACTGCCATATCGTCCGGATTAGAATTGCCTTCAAACCTGTACACCCTTTCAATGACAAGATCTTCAGGCTTAAAAATTTCTCCGGTTTGTCTGGACATCAATCTTCCTTTGATCAGTTCAAAGTCATTCACATATCCTTTACTCCGGACCTCAGGAATAACAAGGGATAAGGGTGTCATATAATTTTCCTCTGTCATAATTAAATTTAATAATTATAAAATCCCGGGCGATTTCACAACTCTATTCTCTCAACCTGTCTTTCTTTACAAATTCTTTAATCATGTTACATTTTTTTATTTAAAAATTCTATTGATAATTTTCTAATAGATTTCATGAGCTGAGTTTATTATATCGGGTGGGGACTGAAAAGCCTAACCAACTCTGTCCAAAACGATTGGTAATAATAAAATCATGCAGGGGTCGTATTAAAACATTAATACATTTGCTGTTTTCAATTCGTAATTAAATTAAAAACAATTTATAAAAAATATTTTGGGACCACTGAAGCCGGCACTATAGTTTTACCTGTAATTGTATTGAATAAGACTATCATTAAACTTAATTTGCATTTCAAAATTTTTTTGGCCGGGGTAGCTCAGCTGGTTAGAGCGTCGGAATCATAATCCGTAGGTCGGGGGTTCAAGTCCCTCTCCCGGTACAAAT
>JBDTWU010000370.1:0-7924 GCA_040006535.1 bacterium
ATAATCGGTGCAGGACCTGCTGGATACTTTGCTGCTCTTGAGCTTATAGAACACGGGTTTAAACCATTGATCTATGACAGAGGAAAAAATGTAAGAGACCGCAGGAAAGATCTCAGGGAAATACAGCAATTCAGTAAAGTTAATCCGAATTCAAATTACTGCTTTGGAGAAGGCGGTGCGGGGACATACTCGGACGGAAAGCTATACACGCGTTCTCATAAGCGGGGAGATATTTATAAAGCATTAAGAATATTCGTAGAGCACGGAGCAAATGAGGATATACTTATAGATTCACATCCGCATATCGGCTCCAATAAGCTGCCTGTTGTTGTTCAGAAAATCCGTGAGACAATTCTGCATTTCGGAGGAGAAATAAATTTTGATTCCTTAGTTACCGATCTGATAATAAAAGACAATAAGATCAGCGGAGTAACAGTAAATAATTCGGATGAATATTTTGCTGATGCGGTAATACTTGCAACAGGGCATTCCGCGAGAGATATATTTTATTTATTAGACCGGAAAAAAATACTAATTGAACAAAAGCCATTTGCGATCGGAACACGCATTGAACATCCTCAGGAGCTTATAGATGAAATTCAATACAAACAAAATCCCAGAAGTGAATATCTTCCTGCCTCAAGCTACAAGCTAACCGCGCAGATTAACGGACGGGGTGTGTTTTCTTTTTGTATGTGTCCGGGCGGGTTGATTGTCCCTGCTGCAACTTCTCCCGGTGAAGTAATAGTAAATGGCATGTCTATGTCACGAAGGGATTCGAAGTTTGCAAATTCAGGAATTGTGGTTGCAATAGAAAATGAAGATCTGACCGGTTATGAAAAATATGGGAAACTGGCGGGACTGGAGTTTCAAAAAGATATTGAAAGAAAATTTTTTGATGCGGGCGATGGTTCCCAGAAAGCACCTGCCCAGCGAATGACCGATTTTACAGAGGAAAGACTCTCTTCAGGACTCGGTGAGACTTCGTATATTCCCGGGATATACAGTTCACCTGTGGATAAATTATTTCCTGAAATCATCTCCGGAAGATTAAGGCTTGCATTAGCTCAATTCGGAAAGAAGATGAAGGGCTATTTAAGTGAAGAAGGTTATGTGATCGGACTTGAATCAAGAACCAGCTCACCTGTCAGAATACCGAGAGATAAAAATACTTTTGAACATTCAGAGATAGTAAATTTTTATCCCTGCGGGGAAGGCGCAGGTTATGCGGGAGGAATAATATCAGCAGCCTTAGATGGACAGAATGTTGCTAAAGCCATTGTAAAAAAATTTACGTAACAATTTTAACACATGTGTGCAAATAGTTTCATGAATGCAAACAGCATCTTTTATTTTAAGGATAACTTTTATCGCAGCTAAACAAAAATTATCTTTTCACAAATTTACTTTTAAAAATCCATTTGAACCTGCAAATATCTTAAATAACTTATTGCGTAAAATATGAAAATCAAAAAAGCTTCGATTGAAGACATCGGATTAGTTGCACCGTTGTTTGACCTTTACCGTCAGTTCTATGAGCAGTTGCCGGATCTGGCATCATCGGTAAATTTTTTATCTCAGAGGATTACGAATAATGAATCGATCATATTCCTGGCAATTGATGAGAACTCCGGCTCAGCTATGGGATTTGTTCAGCTGTATCCGTCTTTTTCGTCGGTCAGCATGAAAAAGATCTGGATACTGAATGATCTGTATATTCATTCCGACTACAGGAGAAAAGGAATTGCAGAGGAGCTGATTTATAAAACAAAGAGCTTCGCATCAGAAACAAATGCAAAAGGAGTTATACTTGAAACTCACGGTGATAACAAAGAAGCTCAACATCTATATGATAAGACAGGATTTATAAAAGATGATGAGCATTATTATTACTATACGGAAGTTGATTGTTAATTGCGCATCAGAAACAAATCAGTAAGATGAGCAAATTTTTGTGTAACCTTATTTTTATATTTTAAAAATTGAAAATACTTTTAACGGGAGCATCAGGATATATCGGCAGGAGGCTGCTTCCTGTTCTGATAGAACAAGGTCATAATGTGATATGCTGCGTTAGAGACAAGAGCCGATTTGACTATAAAATAGATTATGAAGGAAGTGTGAGTATCTATGAAGTTGATTTTCTTAAGGAAGTCGATTTTCAGAATGCGCCGGATGATTTTGATATTGCATACTTCCTGATTCATTCCATGTCTTCTTCAATCAAAGATTTTGAAAAGCTTGAAGAAGAGACGGCGAAAAATTTCTCGGCATTAGTCAGCAAAACAAAATGCAGGCAAATAATTTATCTCAGCGGAATCGTAAATGAAAAGAAGCTGTCTAAACATTTAACTTCGAGGAAAAATGTCGAAGATATTCTGAAAAAAGGCAAGACACCTGTAACAATTCTGAGAGCCGGAATAATTATCGGCTCAGGAAGCGCGTCATTTGAAATAATCCGGGATCTTGTGGAAAAGCTTCCCGTGATGATCACTCCCAAATGGCTTAATACAAAGATACAGCCAATCGCGATCAGAGATGTGATTAAATTTCTGACAGGTGTTATATTAAATGATAAATGTATAAACCAGACTTTTGATATAGGCGGACCTGAGGTCCTTACATATAAGCAGATATTACTGGGATATTCGGAAGTCCGGAAATTGAAAAGACTGATCATCACTCTCCCTGTAATGTCGCCGAGACTTTCTTCTTACTGGTTATATTTCGTAACTTCAACAACTTATAAGCTCGCGGTAAATCTTGTTGAAAGCATGAAAATAGAAGTTGTATCCCGGGATTCTAAGCTTCAGGAGATTTTAGGAATAAAAACTATCACCTTTAAGAAATCAGTTGAACTTGCATTTGAAAAGATAGAGCAGAACCTTGTCCTTTCAAGCTGGAAGGATTCACTTATAACAAGTTCATCAGTAAACAGGCTGACGGATTATATTGAGGTGCCTACCTTCGGATGTTTCCGGGACAGTAAAGAAATTCCGATCACTAATGACCCTGAGCAGGTAATGGAAAACATCTGGTCTATAGGCGGCCTTAGAGGGTGGTATTATGGAAATTTTTTATGGAAAATCCGAGGAATGATGGATAAAGTTGTAGGAGGGATTGGTCTGAGAAGAGGCAGGACAAATAAAAACCGGATTGCTGCAGGTGATGCGCTTGATTTCTGGCGTGTCCTTATCGCAGACAGAGAACAAAGAAGACTTCTGTTATATGCTGAGATGAAACTTCCTGGAGAAGCGTGGCTGGAGTTTAAAATTGAGAATAAAGAATCAAAAAATTTTTTGTATCAGGCTGCAACATTCCGGCCGAGCGGTTTACTGGGCAGAATTTACTGGTATGCTTTACTCCCATTTCATTTTTTTATTTTCAACAGGATGATAAGGAATATCGAAAAATTTAAATGATAAATTAAATCGGGCTAAATAAAGAAACCGATGTATGGTCATTACACCGGTTTAATATAAAGGAAAACAAGTTACTTTATGTATTCATATCTGCTTTTCATAACAATCACTATTTTGAACTCCTTATTTTAAAAGAAGCATCTTTCTTGTTTCATTGTAAACAGGCTCATTCTCTTTATCCAGTGGCTGTATAAAAATCTTATAATAATATACTCCTGATGAATATCCTGTACCATCAAAAGTTACTTCATAACTGCCTGCGCTTTGTGTTTGATCAACCAGATTTGAAACCTCATTTCCTAAATTATCATAGCAAATTAATCTGACAAAAGATTTAGGGTGATGAACCTGATAATTAATACGGGTGAAAGGATTAAATGGATTCGGATAATTCTGAAATAATTGAAAATTTTTATTTGCCTCAGGTTTTTTTTCATTAATAGTTACAAGACCTGCATTTTCGGTAATAGTCACTGTTCTGTTTACTGCAACGTTAGTAAAGTACTGATCACTGCCCGAAGGCCATTCGACTTTTATAGAATCAATACCGGCGGCATTTCCTAATCCGAAATGAAGAATAAGATTCTGACCGCAATATCCGGACTGACCATCAATCTCCTGCATCTGCCAGACAGCATTACCATTGATATTTGCTTTAACTCTGATCTTTGTTCCTATGGCAGATTTATTTGACACTTTACCTACGCCTTTTATAGTTATCCATTTATTTCCGTTTGCTGATTCATTTCTATATAAGGCATTCTTTTGATTTTCCCCGTACGTATTTGCCATTGCAATATCCAGATCACCATCTGAATCATAGTCTCCCCATGCAAATCCATAAGTATATCCCGAGTCACTTATCAGTGCACCGGTAGTTATTTTTTGAAATGAAGCAGAGCCGGTTTCCATCAGCATATTTCTGTAAAGCTTATTGACTAATTTCTGTGTAAGCGCAGGAGGTACATACGCCTGAGACACAAACATATCGAGATCACCGTCATTATCATAGTCACCCCACCCTGAGACAGCATTATATCCGTTTTCATTTACAAGAGGATCATTAATTATTTTAGTAAAGGTAAAGTTTCCATCATTTCTGTAAAGAAAATTTTTCTGATTATTCCAGTTAGTTACAAACACATCAAGATCGCCGTCATTGTCATAATCACCCCAGCTTCCGCTCCAGGATTCTCCGCCATTAGTTGTAAGAGGTGTGCCTGTGACTTTTGTAAAATATCCGTTGCCGTTATTCCTGTAAAGATATTCATTTGCATTTGATTCTCTGCAGACAAAAATATCCAGATCCCTGTCGTTATCAATATCCACCCAGTTCATACCGCGTGAAGTTCCTAACTCATTAACTGCTATACCTGTATCAATCCTGGTAAAATTTCCGGCTCCAGTATTCCTATACAAATAATTTTTATGGTTTATTCCTTCGCTGTTGGTAATAAAAAGATCGAGTAGTCCGTCATTATTATAATCGCCCCAGCTGCAGGTTTCTGAATAGCTTGGCAGATTGCAGATTATGCTTGAAGATTGAAAAGTAAAATTTCCGCTTCCATTGTTTGAATAAAGGAGACTGATATTATTCCACCAGTTAACGACACACAAATCAGGCAACCCGTCATTATTATAATCACCCCAGCTGCTTCCGTCTGAAGGAAGATTATCGTTTGTTAGCGGCTGATTAAATATTCTGACGAATGTTCCGTTATCATTCCGGTATAGTAAATTATCATCACCGAATCTGTATCCGGTGGAGATAAACAGATCAAGATCATTGTCATTATCATAATCTATCCAGTTGACGCTTCTCGATGCTCCGCTGTCAATACTTACAGCACTTTCAGTAACTTTTACGAAGTCCTGGGATATTATTTCCGATAAATTTATAAAGAGGGCTGTAACGATGGTAAAGATTAATAATTTCATAATTTGTGTTTATATTTTTAGAATGATTTTTTTTAAATTATACAAACTGGTACGACCGATAAACACCATAGATGCATTTTGCCATGGAAAGTTTTTACTCATTATTAGAATCCTTACATCGTTATATTCAATGAAAAGATTTTCAATAACTATTTATTTTCCTGTAAATTGAGAAATTCCGGGATTAACCTGATTTTATTCTTTTAATTCCAATGAAGCCAACCACTGAACTATTCGATCTGATAAAGTCTCTGAGCAGGAGCGAGAAAAGATATTTCAAGCTTAATGCATCTGTTCAAAAGGGTAATAAGAACTACTTAAAATTATTTGAAGCAATCGATTCACAAAAATCTTACGATGAAGAAGTACTGAAAAAAAAATATAAGAAAGAGAGATTCATAAACAATCTTACCGCTACAAAGAACTATTTGTATAGATTAATTTTCAGAACTTTAATTTCGTATTACAACGAGAAATCTATTGATACTAAGCTGAACAACCTGCTGAATAAATGCCGCTTACAATATGACAAAGCTTTGTTCCGGGAATATTTCAAATCAGTACAGACCGGTAAAGAAATGGCAAATAAATTTGAAATGTTCGGCTACCAGCTGGAATTTCTGGAGTTAGAAAGACAGCTGACTAAAAAAGAAGAAATTGGCAAAAAGAAAATGGAAGACATATATGATGAAGAGATCAGGATTATCGAACAGATCAGGATTATTAACAGCTATAAGAGAGCAGTTTCAAAACTATTCGAAATACACTGGAAGCTGGGAACAATCAGAAGCAAAAAGGATGATGAACAGATAAATCTCATTTTAGACGGAAAACTATTTCAAATCAGAAAATTGCCTTCTTCATTAATAGCAAAAGAAAGATATTACTTCGCTCTATACCTTGCTCATGAACTTAAAGGAAATGCCAATGCATCTTTTGAATATAATAAAAAAAGAGCTTCACTTATATCAAAGAATAAAAATGTTTTTCAGAAGTTCATTTTTGATAATTATGAGGAATCATTTTTAACTTTGATTTCCTCTGCAGCTGTTGCAGGAAAATTTACAGAAGCGGAAAATTTATATGAAGAGTATTCGAAAATTTTTAATCGTAAAGTAAACGGCAGTCTGGATATTATGATCACATATTACAGCTTCAGACTTTTGGGAATGATAATCGGGAACAAGGATGAAGACAGCAGCCTTGCATATGCATTCGAAAAATTTTTGATGGATTACAAAGGAAAGCTGAACATAGATACTTACAACTATTCTTATTACAATTTATCCAGATATTTCTTTATCAGGGAAAATTTTGAAGAGTCACTTAGAATTATTAATATACTTTTTGAAAGCAGGCTTCTGAAGCACACACCCCGGTTTGAGCCATATACCAGGCTTTTAAATATTCTGATCCATTATGAAATTGGTAATCAAAAACTTTTGCTTCATCTTATTTCAGCGACAACCAAATACCTCCATAATAAAAAAAAATTATATAAAACTGAAAAGACAATTCTTGGCGCTCTCAAAAAAGTAATTACAAAAAATGACAACGATTATACCGGGCAAATTTTACCTGCACTGCGAAAAGAATTAGCCATCATAAAAAAAGATAAATATGAGAATAACGCATATTTGTATTTTGATTATCTGAAATGGCTGGATAATAAAATCCATTCCGTAAATTTAACACTTTCTATATGAAGGACCGCTGGTCATTAAAAAATAAAAAAGCTCTTGTTACGGGTGCAACCCGTGGAATAGGGAAAGCGACTACAGATGAATTGATTGAATTAGGAGCCGGGGTGTTTATTATTGCCCGGAGCGAAGAAGAAATAATTCTGCAATTGAAAGCTTATTCACATTACAATCAGAATGTTATAGGAATGAAGTGTGATGTTACATTACAGGAAGACAGACAGAAGCTTTTTGAAAAGATAAATTCAGAGTGGGGAGCTTTGGATATCTTAGTTAATAATGCGGGAACAAATACAAGGAAAGCAACCATTGAAAATTCTGAAGAAGATTTTAATGAGCTGATTGACTTAAACATGAAGTCAGTATTTGAATTGTGTAAGCTGTTTCATCCATTGCTGATAAAATCCGGGGACTCCTCTATCGTAAATATTACATCAGTAGCCGGCATGACTTCAGTAGGCACTGGTTCACCGTACGCTATTTCAAAAGCAGCAATAAATCAATTTACTAAATATCTGTCGGTGGAATGGGCAAAAGATAAAATACGTGTTAATGCTGTTGCGCCATGGTATATAAAGACATCTCTCACGGAGCCTGTACTGAAAAATGAAGAAAGACTTAAATTGATTTTGTCAAGAACGCCTATGAGCAGACTGGGTGAAGCTTCTGAAGTTGCATCGGTAATAGCTTTCCTGTGTATGCAGGCTTCGTCTTATATTACAGGTGAGTGCATTGCGGTTGACGGTGGATTTCTGAAATATGGATTTTAAACTTTACCAATATTTAAGAGAGCAGAGTATTATATCGACTTCATCCGATAGAAGCAAAATTCAATCACTCTGTCTTTTAGATTTTGCCATTTGC
>JBDTWU010000371.1:0-7024 GCA_040006535.1 bacterium
AGAGAAAAACCACCCGCAGCTTGTGAACATTAGCATGGAAAATTTTTGCATTTCAAGCAGCTTAATGCATTGATCAGTTTCCAGTTTATTTAAAAAATGTTTTGTATTAAAATAAAAAAATCTTTCACTGCTTTCTTTACCGGGATCCAGAATAACATTTATATATTCATTTCTTGCGATCCATGTATCCTTAAAATATTTCTGTCCTTCATTTTCATATATAAGATTTAAATTATCACGAAGCCAGTTAAGGCTTTCGCGAAGAGGCTTTCTCCACTCCTGGCTGGGGGATTCTTCAGAGGTTCCGCAGCCGCAGTTTTCTTTCCATCTTCCTACTCCGTGGGGACAGCTCCATGATGTTCCTTCATTGAGTATTCCAGCTTTTATTTTTACTTCAGATTCCGGAGGATGTAGCGAGAGATACTCTCCATAATTTACGCTATGAAAATTTGTTCCCGGTATCATCTCGGAAAAAAGATATGATATTGTTCTTTCAGTATATTTTTTATGATGTCCGAAAGTTTCCCCGTCTATTGCTGCACTGATCAGATAATCCTTTTTGGCATCCGGAATCGGAATCTGCTCAAGCCTGTGAAGAAGCCTGAGAGAATCATAGATGTGATCATCAAATGCAATATTTTTTGAAAGCGTGCCATTATAAAAAAATATGTTTATAAACTTTTCTTTGGAATTGTTAACATAACATTTGTATGGGATGCCAGTATCAATGTTTCCATCAGAGACATCTTTCCATTTTCCCCGGTTACATGTACGTATCATATCTGCCTGTGAAGGATCGAGGATAATATAATTTATTCTTTCTTCAGCAAGAACTTCTATTGTCTCTTCATTACAAGCAGTTTCCGGAAGCCAGATACCTTCCGGCTCTCTTCCGAAATGAAATCTGAAATCTGCCGTTCCCCATTTCACCTGTGTAACTTTATCTCTCCTGTTTGCAAGAGGCATGATCATGTGATTGTAGACCATTGCTATTGCATTTCCATGCCCATGGTGATCAATCACGCTTTCTTTGTCTGCTGCAATGATTCTATCGTACGTTTTGGGATGCTTATTCTTAATCCAGTTCAAAAGAGCAGGACCAAAATCAAAATTAAAATATTTATAATTATTTACACGTTTTATAACATTATCATGTGCATCCACAATGACAGCCTCTGAATTGGGTTTGTAGCATTCCTGTAGAATTCTTTCGTTCCAGTCATGAAACGGCGCAGCTGAAGGCTGCGGCTCAATCTCTCCAGTCCATGCATTCTCCCGAGGCGGCTGATAGAAATGACCATGAATACATAGGTAAGTTTTTTTATTCAAAAGCAATAAAGATTTTATCAGAATTTAGTGTTCAAACTAAAAATAGTAATGCAAAAATGTTAGTAAAAAAAATTTCTCATATAAAATAGTTTAAATGAGTTTGATCAGCTTCTATATTAGACTTAAATAGACTTAAAAAAAATTTTTAAAATGGTTATGTTAATCATATCCGAACAATTAAATCAAGCACATTGAACAAGGTACAAAGATACCCGGTAGAAAAATTCTTTTCTATCAGGACAATTTCCGGTTTCACAACATCCACCAATGATAAAAAAATATTTTACATTACCAATACTACGGGGACACCCCAGATATGGTCAGTTCCATTAGAAGGCGGATGGAGTGACCAGATATCAACCTGGAAGGATTCAGTAAAGTACATTTATCACAATCCTGTTTCAAAAGAACTTTTATTTTTAAGCGATATTAACGGGAATGAAAATCTTCAGATATATAAAATGCCGGAAGAGGGCGGTGATGTGAATCTGCTTACAAAAGAATTTGAAGATTCACAATGTTTCTTTCACAAGTTTAACAGGAGAGGAAATAAATTTTTATTCTCAACTAATAAAAGGCTTAAATATAATTTTGACGTTTATATTCAGAATATAAGATCAGGTGAAAATACCTTAGTAAGGAGATTTGATGATCAGCATCCGACTTATGCAGAATCATGGAGCTCTGATGAGAGATATATTACTTTTCTGAAATTTTACGGAAATATAAATCTGGACATCCTGCTTTATGATTCAAAAGAAAATACGCTGACCAATATAACAGAACATGATATCAGCATAAATATCTTTAACGGAGGGACAGATTTTGATAAGAAAGGAAATGGTTTTTATTTTATTTCCGATGAAGGGAGGGAATTCAAAGGAATAAAATATTATGATATAAAAAAGAAAAAATTAAAATGGATTGTCAAAGAAAAATGGGACGTTACAGGATTCAAATTTTCCGATGATTATAATTATCTGTTATGGACAACAAATGTTAACGGCAGCAATTCACCAAAGCTTTTAAATATGAAAACGGAAAAAGTCCGCAAACTTAAGCTTCCCAAGGGAAACTACTCGGAATTGAAATTTACCGGAGATAATAAAAAAATAATTTTCCTCAGCGATAATCCTTTAAGCCCGGCAGAGATATCTGTATATGATCTCAAAAAAGAAACTTCGAAGCAGCTTACAAATTCTTTGGTTGGCGGAGTATCAAAAAAAGGATTGACAAAACCTAAAGATGTTTTTTATAAAAGTTTTGACGGCTTAAAAATTCATGCACTCTTTTACGTCCCCCGCGGATTAAAGAAAGACAAGAAAAATCCTGCTGTAGTGTGGCCGCACGGAGGTCCGGAGCATCAGGAAATGCATAACTTCAGTAAGTATGTCCAAGTGATGGTTAATGCAGGATACATTGTAATTGCTCCTAACTTCAGAGGCAGTACTGGTTACGGTAAGACATTTCAAAAAATGATCTACAAAGACTGGGGAGGAGCTGAATTTAAAGACGTGCTGGGAAGCGTTGATTATTTGAAAAGCTCAGGTTATGCAGATGAAAAAAAAATCGCTGTTGTTGGCGGAAGCTTCGGAGGATTTATGACAATGACCTGTATAACCAAAGCGCCTGATATCTGGAAATGCGCAATAGATATTTTCGGTCCGGCTAATCTTTTCACTTTTATAAATTCCGTACCGGAGCATTGGAAAAGCGGAGTCGCCCGGCTTATAGGTGATGCAGAAGCGGATAAGGATATGCTGATTGAGAGATCACCAATAAATTTTGTTGATAATATTAAATGTCCCTTACTTGTAGTACAAGGCAAGCATGATCCAAGGGTAGTTGAAAATGAATCTTTGCAGATTATAAATAAGTTAAAAGAGAGGAACAAACCGGTTGATTATATCTTACTGGAAGATGAAGGACATGGGTATAGCAAAGTATCAAATCAAATCAGAGTGTTTGAATCAAAGCTGAAGTTTCTGGATAAGTATTTAAGATAATCCGCACAATGCTTTAGTCGTATGATTGAAAACGGTGAACAGTTTTTAGGGAATTCAAGGAACATTTATTGGAAAAAGGAAAATTAATTTTAGAGAATGGGACTGTATTCGAAGGAAATATTTTCGGATACAAAAGATCTTCCGTTGGTGAAGTTGTTTTCAATACATCACTCACAGGATACCAGGAAATTCTGACCGACCCCTCATATTATGGTCAGATAGTTATCATGACCTATCCCCTAATAGGAAATTACGGAACAAATAACATTGATAATGAATCGGAATTAATTCACGTGAATGGACTGGTCGTCGGGATCTATTCGGATGAGTGGAGCAATTTCGACGGTTTAAAATCTCTGGACGAATTTTTGATAAAGAATAAAACAATTGGAATTTCCGGAATAGACACGCGGGCCCTGACTAAAATGATCCGCAGCGAAGGAGCAATGCGGGGAATGATAACAAATGAAAAATTAAGTGAAAAAAAATTGCTGGATAAAGTTTTAATCTCTCCCTCGATGACCGGATTGGATCTTGTAAAGATGGTTACCACAAAAAATAATTATTTATTAAAATCGGAGGTACCGAAATACAAGATCGCATTTTATGATTTTGGAAATAAAAAAAATATCATTCGTGAGTTTTTGAAATTTGATATTGAACTGAACGTTTTTAATGCAGAAACAAATTATAAAGAGATTCTGGATTATAAGCCTGACGGAATATTTTTATCAAACGGACCGGGAGATCCTGATGCCGTGAAGTACGGGATAGATAATACTAAAAATTTAATTGATAAAGGTATACCATTGTTCGGTATATGTCTCGGACATCAGCTTATCGCTCTTGCTCTTGGCGGTGAAACTTATAAGCTGAAATTCGGTCATCGGGGCGGAAATCATCCCGTAAAAAATCACCTGAAAAATAAAATAGAAATTACTTCGCAAAATCATGGTTTCGCTGTAGAGGAAAAAAGTCTGGATAAAAACAATATAGAAATTACGCATACGAATCTTTATGACGGGACAAATGAAGGTCTGCGGCATAAAAAGTTTCCGGTTTTTTCTGTACAGTATCATCCTGAAGCATCCCCGGGACCTAATGACAGCAAGTATTTATTCGAAGAATTTATGAAAATGGTCAGAAAATAAATTTCATTTTTTAATTATTTTCAGTAATTTTCAACATCCGGTATTTCAATTTTTTTGCAATCGTAGAAAAATAAAAATAATACTATCGCTGTGTTTTCCTAATCTTATCATTGGAAAAGTAAAATAAAACTTGTAAATGGAATTAACATTAACTGAATTTAAAGATCGTAAAATTAATTAGAATTAGTGTTCCCCGCTTCCTAACAATAGTCGTGAACTAAGCAGTGATTTAAAAATAAAAAAGGAACCCTTTATTTGAGATCTAAATTTTTCGATTTAATTAAAATTATAAATTGACAGGATGGCTACTACTAAATTCTCCCGCAGAGATTTTCTTAAGCTCACCGGATCTTCGATCGCATTGGGTACATTCGGCTCGGCATTGCCGTCTTTAATAAATAGAGGTCAGGTACTCAGCAGTCTTGATAATTTCGAGTATGTTGTTGTTCTTATGATGGAGAATCGTTCGTTTGATAATGTCCTTGGATATTTATACACACCGGAAAATCCTCCTCCGAATGGACAGAAATTCGAAGGTGTCGCCGGAAAAAATCTTTCCAATCCTATTCCGCCTTATGCCGATTCTTCTTTTATGCGCAGCGTTCCCGTTCATAAGGATTCAGTAATGAATAATCCTAATCCCGATCCCGGCGAAGAATATCCGCACATTAATACATCATTGTTCGGGACAGTGATTCCTGATACGAACAGATACCTGGATGCTTCTCAGATGTTTGCGCCTTATAATCTGCCGGATACCTTGCCGAAAAATTTTCCGATGAACGGTTTTTTGCAGGACTACATAAATAATTTTAAAGCAACACAGGGAAGGCTGCCAACTTATTCTGAATATAAAATTATTATGAGCTGTTTTCCGCCTGATACGGTTCCTGTGATAAGTTCGCTTGCACAGGGCTTTGCAGTGTGTGACCACTGGCATTGTGCAGTTCCCAGCCAGACATTCTGTAACAGATCGTTTTTCAATAGCGGCGCCTCGGCGGGATTTGTTACTAATTCTCCTTACAGGAAATGGACTAAGAATACGCAGGAAACAATTTTTCAGAGATTTCAGCAGAACGGGCTCCCGTGGAAAATTTATTTTGACTATAAAGACATTTTGCCTATGTCACTGCTGATACATTATGAGAGCTTAAGGCATTATGCACATTCCAATATTTGCAGTTTCGATACATTTATAGAAGACTGCGGGAAAGGATTGCTTCCCAAATACTCATTCATTGAACCGCGTATGATCTTTTTTCATAACGACGAGCATCCGCCAGCACCTTTATTTGGTAATCTAACTTTCCCGTCCAGTGTGACACCCGGTGAAAAATTAATTCACACGGTTTATAATGCCATTAAAAATTCAAACAATACAAAAGGTAATAACTGGAAAAATACTTTATTCATAATAACGTTTGACGAAGCAGGCGGAACTTATGATCATGTTCAGCCGCCATCGGCCGTTGCACCATACACCTCACAGCCTGCGACAGAAATGAATTTTCAATTCGACAGGCTGGGCATCAGGGTTCCTGCTGTTATTATTTCACCATATATAAATAGTGGAACAGTCATTACAGAAGAGCTCACACATACTTCAGTAATCAGAACAATGTCTGAAAAATGGGGTCTTGGACACTTAACAAACCGGGATCTGAATTCGCCGACATTAGCAAATATATTTAACCGGAAAATTCCCAGAACTCCGGATACATGGCCGGATACTAAGCCCAGACAGGAAGATGTACAGGGTGATAAAGAATATTACCTCAATGAAAAACTGAGTGATCTCGGCAGGGACATGATCGGACTTGCAAATGTATTGGCAAACGGTCCGGATAAATTACCGGGGGAAATAAAAACTGTAAGTGATGGTCTTCAGTTTTTATTGGAGGTATTAAAAATATTAAAAGTTTCATATTCCTGTTAATTAGGTCTGCTAATCTGAAATTCAAAATAATGAAAAAATATTTAGTAATAATTTTACTTATACCTGCCTACTCATTTTCACAAAATATTTTGTGGGAAGAAGGATTTGATTCAACAGATATAACCTCTAAAGGCTGGACGATCATAAACAATGACAAGTCCTCTGAACTGCCTGAAGTTTTCAGTTCCTTTAAATTCGCTAACTCGGTACAGCTGAATCCACAGGAAGGAAATTATTTTTTTAAATTCAGCTTTAGCGACGCGAATTATAAAAATTACATTGATGACTGGTTGATAACACCAAAGCTGATGAGTATACAGAATGGTGACAGCATCTCATTCTGGTGCGGAGCAATTGATGGAAAGTATAAAGACTCCTTGAAAATATGGATTTCGACAAGTGATAGTCTTTTAATTAGTTTTAGGATGGTAGATTATTTTAAAGTTGATGGTCCTGCAGGAACATGGCATAAAGTGAGTTATGATCTTTCGGAGTATGCAGGGAAGAATATTTATTTTGCTCTGAATTATACTATGGTTAACGGAGGTCCCCTTGGAAGTTCTTCCGATAATTTATGGATAGATCATTTCATCCTGGATGGG
>JBDTWU010000372.1:0-4002 GCA_040006535.1 bacterium
GCCAAATCATCAGCACTACACCGATTAAAACAAATCCTAATATTGATTTTTTTTCCATTAATAATTTTTCTTTTCTTAAAATTTATTCCGGTTGTTCGGATTGTTAAAATTATGATTACAATATTCCTTCCCGGGAACAGGATCATAACCGCCTTCAAAAAAAGGATTACACTTTAAAATTCGTTTTGTTGTCAGGTATATTCCCCATGCGAATCCGTGAATCCTGAATGCTTCCATGCTGTAATGCGAGCATGTGGGATAATGTCTGCATGAACCCTGGAGCACGGGAGAAATTGTTTTTTGATATAACCTGATTAAAAGTATTGACAGCTGACTCATGTAGTTTTATATAGATTTATTATTTTCGTAGCAAGTAATTTCATTTCACTATCGATCACTTCAAATTTGGTTTCCGGTACTTCTTCAAATAATTTAAACCCGCTTTCAGTAAATGTAAATAAAATATTTAATTTATAAGCAGGTGCACTAAAAAGATTTTTATTCAGTCTGTAGGATTCTTTGAGCAAACGCCTTATTCTGTTTCTCGTTACCGCTTTCCTTATTTTTTTTTTTGCAACGACAAAGCCCACTTTTACATTATACGTAAAAAGCGGGCTTTCACTAAATGCATTAATTTCTGAAGTAAGAACTAATTGGGTTTTTTCCTTTCCTTCCTGGTTTACAAAAGCTTTAAGAAAATTGGTAGAAACTAGATTAGAGCTTTTAATAATTTTTAAGTAAGAATTGTGTCCACGTATTATTTCACACTTCCTTAATCTTAAATCTTCGAAAGACTGATCTTCAACGTTATCCATTTCCATTCAGAATAGTCGCCTTAGATATTGACTATGGATGTCTTGTAAATTCATCACTTACAGTAAGCCTTTTTCTTCCTTTAGCTCTTCTCCTCGCCAAAACTTTTCTTCCGTTCTTTGTTGCCATTCTCTCGCGGAAACCATGTTTATTTTTTCTTTTTCTGTTGCTTGGTTGATATGTCCTTTTCATTTCTTAATTTATTATGGATTTATACAAAAATACCGATGATAGCTTACAATTACAAGGAATAATTAAGAAAATGAAACAGAGGATTTTAAACAATGCCATTTAAATTAATTAAGGAAGTTATCATAAAATTTTTTACCGCAGCTACTCTATTTATATTTAATGAAAGCCCGGGGAACAAGCTCCGGTTGCAGGAATTCGTGTTAAACCTTTTTCAATAATCATCATATAAAAAATAATTAAATTTTTCAAACCATTTTATTTATATTAAAGCATAATAAATAATTTACATAGCAGGAATGAACATTCTCATAATAGAGGACGAAAAAAAGATCGCCGAATTTATGCGCAAAGGTTTAAAGGAGCAATTGTTTAATGTTGAAGTAGCTAATGACGGATTAATGGGACAGCGGCTGGCACAATTAAATGATTACGATGTAATTGTTTTAGATATTCTGCTGCCGAAGCAGGACGGCTGGACAACCTGCAATAATATTAGAATGGAAGGAATTAAAACTCCGATAATGATGCTTACTTCACTTGGGCAAAC
Organism: bacterium; assembly: GCA_040006535.1. GTDB lineage: Bacteria > Bacteroidota > Ignavibacteria > Tepidaquicellales > Tepidaquicellaceae > JAGPCH01. Next base: position 1,553 of record JBDTWU010000372.1, read on the forward strand.
TTCTGACAAAGTCAAAGGATTGAATCTGGGAGCAGATGATTATCTTGCGAAGCCATTTGAATTTAAAGAATTTCTTGCTAGGATAAGAGCATTGGTAAGAAGGGGAAGCACCGAAAAACAATCTGTTTTAAAGATCGATAATCTGATCCTCGACAGCGCAGAGCATATTGTAAAGAGAAATAATATTTCAATAAAATTAACCTCTAAGGAATTTGCACTTCTTGAATATCTGTTAAAAAATAAAAAAAGAGTTATGTCAAGAACACAAATTTCCGAAAGTGTATGGGGACTCGATTTTGATCGTGGCAGCAACGTTGTTGATACATACATAAAATTCTTAAGGCAGAAAATAGATAAGGGCTTTCCCAGGAAATTAATTCATACAGTCATAGGTGTTGGATATGTTTTAAGGGAAGAAAAATAAAGCTATGAAATTATTCAAAACTATCAGGGGTCAGCTGACATTTTATTTCGTATTGGTTTTCGGAGCTATGCTTTGCGTATTCAGTATTATTTTGTATAACATATTTGCAGAACAAACCCGGAATGAGCTTGATAAAGGAATGCTTATGCTTGCTGGTTCCATAAATAATGAATTACAGGATGACAGTATTCAGCCGGAATTGCTGAATGAAGTTAAAGAAGCACCGATTCCTTTCAGCACATCGAAAAAACAATTCGTAGAAATAATAGATGGATCAGGAGTTGTAGTTTTAAAATCTCTTCAGCTTGAGAATAAAACTCTTCCAATTAAACAGGAATGGCTGGAAAGTTCTGTCAAGGGCAAACCCGTATTCAAAACTTCGCGGGATGAAAATGAATCTGAACTGTGGGATCAGTACGGATTAAGAGTTTTACTTTATCCGGTAATTTATAATTCAGCTCAATACATAATTGCAGTTGCTGTTTCTCTGTCGAATCTGGAAAGCAGTCTCTTTAAGTTCAGACTGATACTGTACATTGCAATTCCTCTTACCTTATTACTTTCTTCAATACTGGGCTGGCTCTTTTCTAAGAAAGCATATGCACCAATCAATGAGCTTATAAAAAATTCAACTTCAATAACAGCAAATAATCTTGATACAAGATTACAGGTTAGCGATTCAGGGGATGAGATCGCAAAACTGGCAACCACATTAAATAATATGATGGAAAGACTGCAAAAATCTTTTCTCGTCCTTAAACAGTTTACCTCAGATGCTTCACATGAGCTGCGAACGCCTTTAACAATTTTAAAAGGTGACATTGAAGTTGCACTACACAGAAAACGATCTGCAGCAGAGTACGAAATAATCTTAAAAGATAATTTGATCGAGGTAAAAAGACTGCAAAAAATTATTGACGGATTACTGACTTTAAGTCAGCTTGAATCCGGTAAATCACAATTGAGTATTGATAAAATTGATTTGAATGAATTGCTGACAGAGGCTGTCTCTAAAATTGATAAAATTGCCAAGAAAAAAAATATCAATGTAGTGCTGAAGCTGGATGAAACGATGTCGGATGATTACAAAGAATATTACATTTCAGGTGATCAAAGCGTGCTGCTGAATGTTTTTATAAATCTTTTTGATAATGCAGTACAATATTCACATGAAAATAGTGAAATAATGTGTGTAGTTGATTTGGATCAGGCGGAAGAACAAATTAACATTTCAATAAAAGATACGGGTATTGGAATATCTCCGGAAAATATTGAAGACATATTCGATAGATTTTACCGGAGCGATCAGTCCAGAACAAGAGATGAAAGCAACAGCATAGGTTTAGGTCTGGCAATTGCTAAATCCGTAATTGTGGCTCATGGCGGAACCATTAAAGTAAATAGTATTCCGGGAAAAGGAACAACATTTATGGTTACTTTTAAGCTTCACTCTGAATCTTTAATATTGGAGCTTTAAATCCCTTAAATTTTTTCATTTCATTTTCATGTGATTTACATTTCATTTGTTTAGTTTTGTATAACTTAAATTGAAAGGAAATCAAGAAATGAAAACAAACCGGTTTTTAAATCAAATTATAAATGTAATATTTGCAATATCCTTATTTTCAGCTATCAGTAATATTTCAATGGCTCAGGAAAAGAAATATTCTGAAAAGGATATTCCTTCCGTTGTTATGGAATCCTTTAAAAAGTTATATCCTAATGCTGTGATCACCGGCTACGATGTTGATAATAAAAAAAGCGGAACAACATACGAAATTGAAAGTAAAGACGGTTCGGTACAGCGTGATGTAGAATTTACCTCCACAGGAAACGTTACTGAAACAGGTGAATCAATTTCTGTTAATACTCTGCCTGCTAATATCACGAGTTCAATAGAATCTAAATTTAATTCGGCAAAGATCCTTGAAGCTGAAAAGAAAATTCGCGGTACTGAGATTTTATATGAGGTTGTTATTGAACATAAAAATAAGAAACGTGAATTACTGATTAATCAGAACGGTAA
>JBDTWU010000373.1:0-5877 GCA_040006535.1 bacterium
ATTGCAAACATTGGTGATACTAATTTTTTGTCAAAGCTTTACAGCTCATTTGGCGGGGAGTATAAACCCGGACACAATCCTTTATACGACACTGAAGAAAGGGCTTTTGTTTTTCAAGAGATTCAATCTGAAAATAGTAAAAAAATTATAGAGCAAATTATATTGCACGATTCCAATGCTGTACCCGATACAAGAAAAAATTACTACAATGCATTGGGGAATGTAGGCGATGAAATTAGTTTATCGTATTTGATAAATGAATTTGATAAAACTAATTATTCAGACAACAGCTTGAACGAGGCTTTTGCTTTGTCAGTTGGAAGATTCGCCCTAAGAAAAATTATAAACGAAAATTCAATCGGGCCATTAAAATACATTACCCATAATACAACAGATACAATTGCTCTGAGAAATACTGCATTTGCATTCTGGAGAATTGGTGATAAGAAGTTACTTGTTAAGGCAAGTGATGAGATCTTTAATTTAACCAAATCCAAAGACCCGCAAACACGCATGTGGGCTTACAATGCAATGGGTAAGCTTCAGGAAAAATTGCTTTTGATGTACACTCTTGAATCTTTTAATACAGAAAGGGACTGGCGGGTAAAAGTTAATATGCTTAACTCGATCACAAATTTTAAACTTGATTCACTTTCGGATATCACTACTCAGTTGCTGACCACTTTAGATGACGGTATAAGCGATAATAACGAACACATTTCATTAACAGCCATAAATGTATTGGGGAAATTATTTGCGGATCTTAAGAATTCAAAAAATGAAACAGCAAGATCGCAGTCCGGAAAACTGAAAGAAAAATTTCTGTTCAGACTTGAATCTGCAAAAAATCTCTCGTGGAGAATAAGATCCGAGCTTGCAAATTCAATGTCACTGGTTTATAAAGATGAATCCAAAAATGATCTGATCAGAGCGTTTAATAATACAACTAACTATGATCTGAAATCCGGAATATTAAAAGCATTTGGAAATTTTGATGACGGAATGGTTTATAAACAAATCCGTGATATTGTAAGCAAGGATGTTCAGAAATATGTTGCTCTAAATCCGAATACTACCGGTGACATGATAGGAAGCAGGGATCTTGCAAAGCTTTACCGCGGGTTTGTTGAAATGCTTTCGAATCTTGATGAGAAGGTGGATGAAGAAAATCGAAACACCTTCAGACTTATATTTACAGAGTTTGAAAGCTCTAAAGATCCTGCGATCGCTGATATTTCCCTGAGTGCTTTGAGAGATTCATTATATGTAAAAAGCAGATTGGAAACTTCAGGGATTATGATTTTTGATTACAACGAGCTTGAGTATCCGAAAGATATTGATGTGATGCTGATTTTTATTGATGCCTTTGGAGAAATGAAGGATGAAAAATCAATTGGTCTCCTTGAAAACAATCTTAACTCTGAAAATTATGAAATTGCCAGTTCATCTGCAGGAGCTCTGGAAAAAATTACCGGGAAGAAATATGTATTTGATGCGAAGCCCCGAACTGATTTTGACTGGAATTATATGGAAAACCTTTCACAAAAAAAAATTGTAACGGTCAAAACAAATAAAGGTGATATTAAGATTGAGCTTCTTCGAGAAGTTGCTCCGTTCACAGTCATGAATTTTTTAAAACTAGCAGAAAAAAATTTTTATGACGGAACTATATTTCACAGAGTAGTCTCAAATTTTGTGATACAGGGCGGAGATCCGACGGGTACAGGATACGGAGGTCCGGGCTATGCAATCAGGAGCGAGTTCTCACCATTGAATTATGAAAGAGGAATGGTAGGCATGGCATCCAGCGGAAAAGATACCGAGGGCAGCCAGTTCTTTATTACGCATTCTGCAACTCCTCATCTTGACGGAAAATATACGATCTTCGGAAAAGTCACTGAGGGCATGGATGTAGTTGATAAAATTATGATAGGTGATTTTATAACAAACATTCGCTACTGATTTCATTTAATTGTCACATACTTAAAGAAATGATATTATAATTATACCGGTCCCATCCAATGCAAGATAACTTAAATTAATACTTATCCGTATTGGAATTAAATTTTTCTTACCTGTGCTTTTTTTGGAAAAGCTTTATTCACATAATTATTTGCTGTCTCCTGTATTAATGAAGCTGCCTCTTTAAAATTAGCAATTTCCAATAAGTGATTTAAATACAATTGCTTTAGTTTGCAATAAATATTTTACAACTTAAAACACGAAAGGAAATAAAAATGGCAAACGCAATTAACTGGTTCGAGATACCGGTAACAGATTTTGGAAGAGCAAAAAAATTTTACGGTGAAATTTTCGGCGTTGAAATGCATGAAGAGAAATTGGGGCCGCATCAAATGGGGTTTTTCCCGGGAGAAGGAGTGAGCGGTGCTATTGTGAAGGCAGAAGGATATAAACCTTCACAGGAAGGAGCTTTGATTTATCTCGCTGCAGGAGAAGACCTGACCGGTGTGATGAACAAAATTGATAAAGCCGGCGGCAAGGTTGTTCAGCCAAAAATGAAAGTTTCAGATGAGATCGGATTCATAGCAATTTTTGTGGATACCGAAGGAAATAAAGTTGCTCTTCATTCGCCGAAGTAATCAACCTTCTTATTTAACTATAGCTGCCGGATCCGTCATTGATCTTGCAGCTTTTTATTATTGAACGCTGAGAATGCTGATCCGGCATATGACCGCAGACAAATCTTAAATATTTAAGAGAGAACTTATTTTAATATAAAATCAGTTTGTTATTTATTTATGCATATAATAAATACTTTATCCATCCGTTTGTGTCAGTGACTTAAGTATTGATGTGATTCTTTTTTTTGTACATAATTAAAAATATTAAATCATATTCCTTCAAGATTGTTTTGATTGTTAAAAAAAGTTAAATTTATAATAAACCTTTAACAAAAAATATTCAATCGTAAAGAAATTGTAAAAAAAATCTTTAATTTAAAATTATGTTATGAAAAAATTCTTTTCAATTGTATTTATATTTACCATAATATCAGTTGATATATTTTCTCAGGTCCAATCCTCAGCCGACAATTATAAACCAATCAACCCAGCTAATTTGAACACATCCGTGAATCCCACGGTAGATTTTTATGAATATTCAAACGGATCCTGGCTGAGTAACAATCCTATTCCTCCTGAATACAGCCGGTGGGGAAGCTGGAATGAGATAATTAACAATAACAATGATGTCCTGAAAAAAATACTTGAAGATGCATCCGGCAATACATCCGCACCGAAAGGAAGCAATCTGCAGAAACTGGGCGACCTGTACTATACTGCAATGGATACTATGACAATTGAAAAAGAAGGAATGACCCCGCTGAAGAATGACCTTGCAAGGATAGATGCTATTCAAAGCAAAGAAGATTTTCAAAAGGTATTTGCTTACTTTAAGAAATACCGGAGCGGAGGTTTGTTCGCATTATTCGCCAATCAGGATGATAAGAACAGCAGTAATGTTATTCTGAATATATTTCAAAGCGGACTCGGACTACCTGAGAAAGATTATTATTTCAGAAATGATGAGAGGTCGAAACAGCTCCGTGAAAAATATCGTGAATTTATGATAAAGCTTTTCATATTGTCCGGCAATGATGCTATCACAGCTTCCAATATTGCAGGCAAAGTTTATGATATTGAAACCCGGCTGGCAAAGGCATCAATGAGCAGAGTGGATATGCGCGAAACTGAAGCAACTTATCACCTTATGACACTAAGTGAATTAAAATCGCTGACACCGAATGTTTCATGGGATGTTTTATTCAGCGAGCTGGGATTATCGGATAACAACAGGTTTGAAAACGGATTAAATGTTGCTCAGCCTGAATATCTTAAGGAAGTAAACCGGATGTTAGATGATGCCAGCGTTGACGACTGGAAAAATTATCTTAAGTGGAACCTGTTAAGAAATTCAGCTGACCTCTTAAGCCCGGATTTTGCAAATGCTAATTTTGATTTTTACAGCACTACATTAAGAGGTGTAGAAAAGCAGCAGCCAAGATGGAAAAAAAGTCTGCAATATGTGGAAAATGCAATGGGAGAACCTCTTGGTCAATTGTTCATAGAAAAAAGGTTTACACCTGAAACCAAAGCTAAAGCTCTTGAAATGGTAAAAAACATTAAAGAATCATTCGGAGAAAGATTAAGAAAAAATGAATGGATGAGCGATGCATCCAAGCAGGAGGCATTGAAAAAGCTGGCTAACTTCAGAGTTAAGATCGGGTATACTGATAAATGGAAAGATTATTCCGGATTAGAAACTGACAGAAAATCTTTTTACAATAATATGATGAATGCAACTGCGTTTGGCACCATGCTTAATCTTGATAAAATAGCAAAGCCTGTAGAGAGGGATGAGTGGGGGATGTATCCTCAGACAGTGAATGCACAATATAACCAATCAAAAAACGATATTACTTTTCCTGCCGGAATAATGCAGCCGCCTTTTTATGATCCGAACGCGGATGACGCAGTAAACTATGGAGCAATCGGTGCGGTAATAGGTCATGAAATAACACACGGCTTTGATGACCAGGGCAGAAAGTATGACGGAAACGGAAATCTCAGAGACTGGTGGACAAAAGAAGATGCTGCTAAATTTAAGGAGCGTACAGATAAACTCACTGCTCAGTATAGTTCATACATTGCAATAGACTCATTGCATGTTAATGGAGTGCTTACACTCGGGGAAAACATTGCTGATCTCGGAGGTCTTATCGTGGCGTATTATGCTCTGGAAAAAACATTCGAGGGAAAAGAAAAACCCCTCATTGACGGCTTCACTCCGGAACAAAGATTCTTTCTCGCTTTTTCACAGGTATGGAAAACGAATTCAAGGCCCGAGGCATTAAGATTACAGGTGAATACAGACCCGCATTCGCCCGGTAAATACAGAGTGATAGGAACAATTGCAAACATGCAGGAATTTATGAATGCCTTTAATGGAAAGCCCGGGGATCCAATGATAAATTCAGATGACAAAAAAGTTGTTATCTGGTAAGCAGAATTTTAAACATTTAAAATTGCCTGATCGAAAGTGAATTTTTAAAATGACATTTTGTAAGACATATACACTTAAACTAATATTCCTGATATTCTTTTGCATATTTGCAAAAAATTTATTTCCGCAGGGAAAGCTACTTTCGCTGCAGGAACTTCAGAAGCAAAAGCTTTATAAATCAATTGATGAAGCTTTACAGGACCCGGCGATTGTCTATCGCCTCAATTTTCAAAGCTCGGGTCTGACTGAACTTCCGGCGGAAATTTTTCAATTAAAGAATCTTCAATCGCTTAATCTAAGCAATAACCCTATTACTTTTCTTCCCGGAGAAATTTCTGAATTAAAAAATTTGCAATGGCTGAATCTTGCCGGAACAAATATCACATCTCTTCCTCAGGAAATCTCCCGGCTTGAAAATTTAATTTCCCTGAATCTTAATGACATGACCTCACTAAATATTACTGATGCGTTGAATAAAATTTTTTTTCTGAATAATCTTAAAGAACTTAATATGAATTCAGTCTATATGATGTCCCTTCCTCCTCAGATCAAAAAATTGAAAAGTCTCGAGAAGCTGACTTTGATGAAATGCGGGCTTGCAGATGTTACAAAGGAAATCGGATCTTTGAAAAATCTACGATATCTGGATTTATCGTTTAACGAGCTTACAACTATTCCTCCCGAAATTGGAAAATTAAAATTATTGCTGGAGCTTTACGTAGGAGGAAATCAATTGACACGTCTTCCTGACGATATCAAGGATCTTAAAGAAAATCTATCGATTCTGGGGCTTGCTTCGGATCAATCGGAGTCGGGATCATTTATCGGAAATCCCATGTCGAGAGATGAAGCATC
>JBDTWU010000374.1:0-4562 GCA_040006535.1 bacterium
TGTCGGGATGACTGGATTCGAACCAGCGGCCTCCTCGTCCCGAACGAGGCGCGCTACCAAGCTGCGCCACATCCCGTATTTGTTAATTGGTTAAATGAAGGTCAACAGTTTAACAAGTTAACTAATTAACAATTAACCAATCAACTAATATCTAATTCAAATATAAATATTATATAGTTTGATTGAAATGAGAAATAATTCTTAGGATATACATTTTTTATTATATAAAAAGAAATACGGAATTGGTAACTTTGAAGAATAATCTCAATTAAAAAAAATTTCCCGGATTGTATTACCCGAAAGAGTTCAGATTAAAAACTCTTTTGATTTAATAAAGAAATTCTGAGCCGGTTTAAAGACTGAAATTGAATAATATATACAAAAACATTTCCGGATTAATAATTTTAATGATCATTGTCCTGATCACCCTGGGATTACTATTTAATAATCTTACCAAAAGATCTTTTTATGAAGAAACCGGTATTGTAAAATTAAACGGGATTTCCGCAAGGGTTAAAATTTATAAAAGCGAGCTTGGTGTCAGTCAGATCTTTGCCGAAAATGAAAATGACATGTACTTTTCTCTAGGCTTCATGCATGCACAGGACAGGTTATGGCAGATGGATCTTTCAAGACGTGTGGCCGAAGGAAGGCTATCGGAGATATTGGGTCAAGATGCGCTGGATTATGATATATTATTCAGAACAATAGGAATAAATAAAGCTGCTGTAAAACAATATGATAATCTTTCGCTTAAATCAAAATCTATCCTTGCTGCCTACTGCAGCGGCGTAAATAATTTCATTGAGAACAATTCGAAGCAGCTGCCACTAGAATTTGATATACTTAATTATAAACCGGAAGACTGGAAACCTGAACATTGCCTGATGATAATAAAGTTAATGGGATGGGAACTGAATCTTTCATGGTATACGGATGTAATGTTTGGAGAAATCGTCAAAAAATTCGGTCTCGTAAAAGCAAAAGATTTTTTTCCTGATTATCCCGAAGATGCACCTTTCATAATTAAAAACGAAACGGGTAAAAATAAAAATGACTCTTTGAAAATTGATCAGAAGTATATTAAGAAAACTTCTTTCAATTTATTAAATAATAATTTAGAAAAAAATTATTCTTCAATTTCCGGACTTGGAAAAAATTATTTTGATCTTTCAAAGCATTTCAGAGAATATTTTGGAATGGAAGGAACTCATATAGGAAGTAACGCCTGGGTAATATCCGGCACCAAATCCGAAAACGGGAAACCTTTGCTTGCAAACGATCCCCACCTTCCGCTGATGGCTCCTTCAAAATGGTATGAAGTAAGTATGTATGATTTCCAAAAGAAGTACAGCGTTTGCGGTTTTTCAATTCCCGGAGTACCCGGAATTGCAATAGGACACAACGAAGCAATAAGCTGGGGTGTGACAAATCTGATGTGTGATGATGCGGATTTTTTTATTCTGAATAAAGATTCTTCGGATGCAAAAAAATATCTTTATAAAAACGAAGTTGTTGCTGTGGACAGTATTGTTGAGAGCATTAAAATAAAAGATGTTCCGGATGAATATATGTTCACTTCGTATTCAACTAAGCTTGGACCGGTGGTTTCAAATCTGGAAAAAACAGGTTTTGCAAATAACCGGAAATTCAGAATCAGTAATACTAATGAGCTTCTTACATTCAGATGGACGGGATATGAGTTTAGTGACGAGCTCGAAACATTTTATAATGTAAATAATGCATCCAATTGGAATGAATTTCAAAATGCTTTGAAAACTTTTGGTACTCCGGCCTTAAATTTTATATACGCTGATACTTCAGGAAACATTGCCTTTCATACGGCAGGTCTTATTCCCGTCCGCACTGATTTATCAGATGAACAGGCTGCATTTTATCCTTCTGATGGAGAAGTTAAGTGGAAGGGATTCATTCCATTTAATGAGCTGCCTTTCACATTTAATCCTAAGGAAGGTTACATCATTAATGCAAACAATAAGCCACAGAAAAATTACAAATATTATATTTCTAATCTGTATGAGCCTCCTTACCGGGCTGAAAGAATTGAAGAGCTTATCAGATCAAATCCGGTTGTTTCCGTGGATGAAGTTAAACATATGCAGATTGATGTTTACAGCATTCAGGGAAAAGAATTTTGCAAATATTTAATCGATTCTTTCGGAGATACAACCAATGTGACTGAAGATATAAAAATCTATCTGGATCTTTTGAAGAACTGGAACTATGAATTCAGAACTAACAGCGTCCCGGCAACTTTGTTTGCACAGTTCGAAATTGAGCTGTATAAAAATCTTTATAAAGACATTTTAGGTGATGAGCTTTTTGAAAGTTATATTTTTCTGAAAAATATTCCTGTCAGAAATACTGCCAGACTTTTAAAAGAAAATTCTTCGGTTATCTTTGAAAATGATTTCGCTAAAGAACAGATAATAAGAAAAAGCTTTTATGATGCAGTGTCTGCTTTAATTACAAAATACGGTTCCGATATTAATCTCTGGCAATGGGGTGAGGTTCACAAGGTTACTATGAAACATCCTCTGGGAGTTTTGCCATCTCTGAGCTCAATGCTGAACATTGGCCCTTTCAAAATCGGCGGGAGCGGCACAACTATCAATAATCTTGAATACGGATTTTCAAATGCCCTGAAGACAGGTGAGTTCGAAAGCTACCTCGGTCCCTCAATGAGAATGATCGTCGATCTTTCTAATATTAAAACTTATTTATCTATTATTCCTACCGGTCAGTCCGGACAGCCGCTTCATCGTAATTATAATGATCAGGCGAGACTCTGGCTTAACGGGGATTATAAAAAAGTGTCGGTCGGTTTTGAAGATCTGAAAAAAGAACATCTCAGGCTTCTTACATTAGAGCCCTTCCAATAAAAATTGATTTCAAATAAAAGTAAATACGAGCTTTACAGACCCAAGAAATTTCTGGGCCAAAATTTTCTTACGGATGAGAATATTGCAAAGAAAATTGTTGAGTCACTCAACATTAAGCCTGATGATACAGTAGTTGAAATTGGTCCCGGACAGGGAATTTTGACAAAACACATTCTGGAACTTTCCGGTGATTTTCATGCTGTTGAAATTGATAAGTCCATTTTTGAAAAATTAACCCTGGAGTACGGAAGTAAAATAAATTTAATTCACAAAGATTTTCTTAAGCTTGATCTGGACAAAGATATTCATTCGCCTGATAAGAAAATAAAGATCATCGGCAATATTCCATATAATCTTACTACCGAAATTTTATTTAAACTGTTTGAGTCTTCGGATAAAATCGAAACCGCAATACTTATGATGCAAAGAGAAGTTGCAATGCGCCTTACTGCAAAGCCCGATTGCAAGGATTACGGTATACTGGCAATTCAAACTCAGCTGAATACTACGCCGAAAGCTTTGTTCAATGTGCCTCCCTCTGCATTCTTTCCAAAACCTAAGATTTTTTCTACTGTAGTAAAATTCGATTTCAATAAAAAAAATGAAAAACTTGCCGATAAAAAATTATTCAAAGAATTAGTCAGGGAAACATTTGGTCAGCGCAGAAAGACAATGAAGAATTCGCTGTCAAAACTTTTGGAGAGGAGTAATATTGCTGCTGAGAATATAAATTTTGATTTTACGAGAAGACCGGAGAATGTCAGCATTATCGAGTTTATAAATTTAGCCAATGAAATTAAAATTCTATTATCTAAATAACTGATCATTTTCGTTTCAGATCAAAAAAGCTTCGCAGAATTTCCCCGCATTTTTCGTCCATTACTCCTCCCAGCACATTACATTTGTGATTAAGTGATTGATTCACTGTAATATTAAATACACTCCCGCACGCACCGCTCCTTACATCATAAGCTCCGAAATACAGATTTTCTATCTTTGACAGAACGATCGCACCTGCACACATAACACATGGTTCAAGAGTTACAAATATGCTGCAGCCCACAAGCTGCTTGGATTGTAAATAATTTGCAGCTGCTGTAATTGCAATTATTTCAGCATGAGCTGTAGGATCTTTCAAAGTCTCAACCTGATTATGAGCTTTTGCAATTATTGAATTTTGAAATACTATTACACAGCCAATGGGTATCTCTTCCTTATCGAATGCCTTCTCCGCTTCTTTATATGCGTAGTTCATATATATTTCATTGGGTGTCATGACCTTCTTTAATTTTTATTATTTAAATTTAATCTCAATGACCGTGTTTAAAGCTTTCTCTTTAATTATTTCTTTTAAAATATCCACAGTTAATTTTAATATTACATAACCATTCGGATAAAATAGCAATAGTCCTGAACAAAGTTTTTCCCGTACTACTTCATATTTGCAGTGTGCGTTTTTTTTAATAAGTCTTTGAATGTATAAAACTTATAACCGGCTTTCTTCAAACTGTAAACTTTGCTCTCAAATTCTGAAAACTCGGAAGCGTTCAAATTAATTTTATAATATAATTCGTTTTTCCCATGGCCGGTTTTTAAAATCAAATCTTTTAAAAGAGCTCCGACTATATACTCTCTCCTTTCGGGATGAGCAAATATTGT
>JBDTWU010000375.1:0-3995 GCA_040006535.1 bacterium
TTCAATAGTTATATAAAGACAACTTTTAATACGACAGAAGTCAGGATTTCGAAAAGCTTCTTTAGAATTTCAGGTATTAAACTTTTAACTGACTATATAAATTATAAAAATGAAAATAAAAAATCTGATTTTATGCTGCTTGTTATTTATTTCTCATATTGCATGTGCTTCAAAGACCGATAGCTCTCTGATAATTGGTGATTTTATGATAAGCAAGGTGACCGATGGTGATACATTCCGGTTTAAAAATCTTGATAAGCCTGTCCGCTTGCTTGGGATCGATACTGAAGAAACATTTAAGACTCCCGATGCCGAACAAAAGATAAACGAAATTTCACAAAACTGGGAAGCCTTTTACAAAGCCGAAAAAGGCGATAATAAAATGCCCGTCAAAACAGATTCACCATTGGGTTTTGAAGCCTGGAAATGGGCAGAAGATTTTTTCCAAAATGTAGATCATGTCAGACTTGAAAGAGAAGATGACGATAGAACTATAGATATTTTCGGAAGATATTTGGTGTATGTCATTGCGGTTATGAAAGACGCAACAGAAATAAATTATAATGTTGAATGTGTCCGCAAGGGATATAGTCCTTATTTTAACAAATACGGAAACAGCAAAAGATTTCATGATGAATTTGTTGAAGCACAGAATTACGCAAAGCAAAATAACATCGGTATTTGGGACCCGAATAAAAAGCATTATCCTGATTATGAAGAAAGATTAGCCTGGTGGTCCCTAAGGGCTGATCAGCTGACAAGCTATGAAAGTAATTATACCGGTAGAGAAAATTATTTTAATTTATCCAGTGCTAAAGATTTTGCGAGATTATCAAATTATGTCGGGCAGGAGGTAACTGTATTTGGGAGCATCGGTGAAGTAAAGACTGAAAAATTCCCTTACATACTCAGAATTCCTTATACGAAAGAAGATAGGTTTGAGCTCATTGTGCATGAAGAAAATGCAGGCTTGCTGCAGGAAATGGATATTGAAACAAAGAAAAATTATTATGTTTTTATAAAGGGAAAATTGGAAAATTATAATGGCACATATCAAATTGTTCTCAGAGATAAAGATCAGTTGTGGATACAACCATGAATCTGAAAACGTAAATCATTATTAAGTTTTCTTTAATACGATTAATGTAATGTCATCATACTGTGATGTATCTCTTGTAAAGTTTACAATTGCATTTTTAATTTCTTCCAGTATTTCGTTTGTACATTTGCTTTGATTCTCAATCAGAACATTCGTCAGCTTCTCTTCACCGAATTCATCTCCTCCTTTATTCATGGCTTCAGTAACACCGTCAGTATAGAAAACAACAATATCATTCTTTTCCATAGTGACTTTGCCAACTTCATAGTTAATTCCAAAATCCAGAATACCAATCATAAAGCCCCCTTCTGTGAGTGGGATTATCTTACCATCCTTCAGGAGAAACGGCGGATTATGCCCTGCATTAATATATTCAAAAGTATTATTTTCCGAATCCAGTATTCCCCAGAAAAATGTAATAAACTTTTCAGCTGAAGTATTCTCATAAATGAGTTCATTGATCTTTTCAGTTACCTTAGCCAGATCGAACGAAATTTCCACATAGAGCTTCAGATACGAATGAACAGCGGATTGAATATTTGCCATAAGAAGTGAGGCAGGTGTCCCTTTACCGGAAACATCAGCAATGACCAGGGCCGTTTTGTTCTCAGTTAATTTTATAATATCATAATAATCACCTCCGACTTGTAACGCAGGAAGATTAATCCCGGTCAGATCATAATTATTAATTTCCGGAATTCCTTTTGGAAGAAGTGCGAGCTGTATTTCCCTGGCTATTTTTAATTCATTTTCAATTTTTTGCTTATCGAGATATTCCTTAAATAAGATTGAGTTTTCTATAGAGATCAGGGATAAATTTATGATTGACTCTAGAAACTCAATATCCGATTGAGAATAACACGTGTTGTTAAGTTTTCTGCCAAGACAAATTATATTTTCGATTTCACTTTTAATGATGGTCGGAACAAGCAGCTCAAAACCCTGTCCTGCCAGGTATTTTATAAACGGCATTGAGGAATTATTATTAATTACCAAAGGAGATTTAAATTCTTCAGGAATTGTCCCGGAAGGAAAAATATTTTTCAAATCAAATGCCGACAAATCCAGACTCTTAGTGTCCTTTAATAAATAAAATTCACCATTCTTATCCCGGGAAATGATCACAAAATCCTTGATTCCAAAATTTCCCAGCAGAGTATAGCTGAGAAGTTTTATTATATTTTCTTTATTTATAACATTAGAATTAAATTCCTTTCCCAGCTCGAAGAGGGATTTAAGCTGCCTGATCTTATTGTTAAGATTTAGATTCAGACTGGAAACTTCGTTAAACTTTAGAGTATTTTCAATGGCAGAAGCTGAAATATTCAGCAAAGTTTCAATGAATACAATCTCACTCTTGGAAAGATCATTATTGTTGAGCTTTTTGCCGAAGCAGAGCAGCCCGAGAAATTTATTCTGAAAATAAATTTTAAAAAAATAATGAAGTCCTGATTGAAATAGAAATTCATTTTCACCAATTATGTCTCCGGAATTGAAAACAGGAATTTTGGGAAATTCGGTTTCAATAAATGTATTTATTAATTTAGAATCTATTCCCTTGGCTGCCTGGATTGTGTATATATTTTCATTTTCGTTATCAGCCTTCAGTAGTATCACACCTTTTGAGATAAGCATCTTACCCATAATGCTGAGAAGAATATTATTCAGAATGTAATTAAGATCGAGTTTGCTGCTTATTAATTGAGAAAATTCTATTAAAGAATTAAGTTCGAGCTGTTTTTGGGCGGGATTATAATTTTCCATGTAGAAAAGTTATTTTCAGCTCATCAATGATTTGGTAAGAGTAAGGTAATTGTAATCTGAATTTTTATGTACAAATTCTATCTTGCTCATAAACTTTTTCATTATCGGAACTCCCAGTCCTCCAATTTTGAATTTATGAAAATAATCATTCATATCAGGATTGTTCAGGCCGTTAGGGTCAAAGCCCTGGCCTTTGTATTTCATTATAACTTTGAATTGCTTCATCTCAGCTTTTGTCTCAACTTCAATTTGCTCGTCTTCATTATAGTTATGAGCATGTTTTATAATATTTGTACATGCCTCATCGACTGATAAAATTATCTGGTTGATTGTGCTTTCGTCGAAGCCAAAGGCGTGAGCTTTCGCTTCGATAAAGTCTCTTAACAAAGCAAGATTCTTTGTTGAGCTTGAAAATAATATTTTATTGCTCATACGATTCACAATTTACTGAATTTTTCAATTGCAGATTTTTCCTCTTTGTAGATCTCGAATAAAATGGGAAATCCAAGCATATCAAATATATTGTATATTTTATCACTCATCGCGCATAATTTTATGTCTCCTGTATTATTTCTTGCAGTCTCTATATAAGCCATAAAAACACCCAAGCCAGCACTGCTTATATAAGAAAGTTTGTCGAAATTCACAACAATTTTAAATTTGCTATCTGATATTGTATCCTCAAAACACTTTTCCAATTCAACTGAAGTATGTGCATCGAGAAATCCATTGAGATTTAAAATGGTAATATCATTATGATTTCTCGTATTGATTGAAAATTCTTCCATTATATGTTATTTAAGTTTTGTGGCAAAATCCCAAAAATTAACCTTAAAATAAATGGTATTATTTTAATTGGTGCAAAATGTTATCGTGAAGCGCGGGTATAGTAGACTTATAATAACGACGGGACATATTACATAAATAAGAAATGTCTATTCAATAAAAAGAATAAATTTGTCAAATAGCTTCAGCTTGATATTTCTATTAGCAATAACCTAACTGACATTATTTGAGAATGTTTTTTATTCCAGTAAAATTATTCGGTTGCAATCAGCAAAATGTAATTATTACTACTTAATTCATAGATTATAATTCGTAATTAAATTATATTTGTTACGTTAATGAAAAA